>DASZGP010000043.1:0-10518 GCA_035938695.1 Candidatus Dormiibacterota bacterium
CCGAGGCCGTCCAGGACCAATTGGCCCAGATCATCCAGGCCATCCGAGTCGTCCTGGAGCAGACCCCGCCCGAGCTTTCCGCCGACATCTACGACAAGGGCATCGTCCTCTCCGGCGGCGGCGCCCAGCTCCGCAACATCGACCGCTACGTCAGCTACCAGACCGGCGTGCCCTCGATCGTCGCCGAGAACCCCCAGACCTGCGTCGCCACCGGCACCGGGCTGGCCCTGGAGAACCTCGACGTCCTCAAGCGCAGCCTGCTCTATCTGAAGTAGCCTCGATCGCGATGCTGGCCCGGCGACATGCCCGCGACCAGGTGCTGACCCTCGACCAGCGCCATTTCCGGGTCCTGCCCGGTCCGGGTGGTCGGCGGTTCAGCATCCTTCCCGGCGACGGCTGACGAGATCGGGCTGCATTTCCGGTCTAATTGCAGTCGCGCATGAACATCCTCATCCTCAAGCCGTGCTGCCTGGGCGACGTGCTGATGACCACGCCGCTGGTCGCGACCCTGCGGGCGGCGTTTCCCGAGGCCCGGATCGACTACGCGGTGGGGGCCTGGGCGCGGCCGGCGGTGGTGACCAACCCCGACGTGGACGAGGTGCTGCCGCTGTTCGAGCCGGCGCCGTCGCGGTGGGGGATGCTCTGGGGGGCGCTGGCCGCGGCCTGGCGGCTGCGGCGGCGGCGCTACGACCTGGCGTTCATCCCCGAGCCGTCGTTCTTCGCCCACCTGACGGCGTACCTGGCGGGGGTGCCGCGGCGCTTCGGGATCGCCTCCGGGGCCCGGGCCATGCTGCTGACCGACGCGGTGCCCGACCGTCTCGACCGCCACGAGGTCGACGTCTACCTGGCCCTGGCGGAGGCGGCGGGGCTGAAGCGGCAGCTGCGGCGGGAGATGAAGTACGTCCCCACCCAGATGGCGCTGGAAAGGGCCCTCCAGCTGCTCCGCGGCCCGGGGTTCGACCGGCTGCCGTTCCGGGTGGCGCTGTTCCCCGGCGGTGGCGCCAACCCGGGGACCACGTTGTTCCACAAGCGCTGGCCCGCGGAGCGGTTCTCGCTGCTGGCCAACGACCTGATCGAGCGCTACGGGGGCGGCGTGATCCTGCTCGGCGACGACAGCGAGCAGGAGCTCAACTTCACCATCCGCAACGACATCGCCCACCCGGTCCTGGACCTCACCGGGATGCTGGACATCGACGGCATGGGCGCGGTCATGCAGCTCTGCGACGCGGTCATCGCCAACGACACCGGCCCGATGCACCTGGCGGTGTCGGTGGGCACCCCGACGGTGGGGATCTTCGGGCCCACGGCGGCGCGCAACTACGGGCCCTACGGCGACCGTCACCGCGCGGTGCAGTCCAACATCTGGTGCGGGCCCTGCTTCAAGATCGGCGGCCCGATGGAGGGCTGCGGGGCGGCGTGCATGTCGCGGATCACGGTGGGGGACCTGGTCTCGGTGCTGGAGACCCGCCCGGCCCGGGCGGTGGGCTGATGCGGCTGCTGATCGTCAAGCTGGCCGACATCGGCGACCTGATCACCGCCACCCCGGCGATCGCCGCGGCGGTGGCGGCCCCGGACGTCGAGGTCTCGGTGCTGACCTCGCCGCACGCCGCGCCCCTGCTGGCCGGGCTGGGCGGCGCGGTCGAGGTGCTGGCGTTCGCCAAGGCCGACTTCGACGTCCTCGCCGGCCTGGCCCGGCCGGACCGGCTGCTGCGCGGCGCGCGCCTGGCGCTGGGGCTGCACGGGCGGCGCTTCGACGCGGTGGCGATCCTGCACCACCTGACGACGCCCGCGGGGGTGGTCAAGTACCGCGCCCTGGCGGCAGCGACCGGGGCGGCGCGGGTCGCCGGGCTGGACAACGGCCGGGGCGGGTTCCTGACCGACCCCGTCGCCGACCCCGGCTTTGGCGCGCTGCCGGAGTCGGAGTACGCCATGCGGGTGGTGGCGGCGCTGGGGGTGCCGCGGCCCGCCTCCCTGCTGCCTCGGGTGTGGGTCGACGCCGAGCAGGAGCGGCGGGGCCGGGCCCTGGCGGCCGGGTTGGGTGGCCCGGGGTTCGTGGCGATCCATCCGGGGACGGGCCCGGCGGCGCCGGCGCGGCTGTACCCGACGGGGCACTGGGCGGCTGTCGCGGAGCGGCTTCAGGCGGCGGGTTGTCGAGTGGCGCTGGTCGGTGGCGACGGCGATCGGGCCGAGGTGGCTGGGGTTCAGGCGGCAGGCCCGGGGATGGCTGGAGACGCGGTGCGGAGCTCCCCTTGGCCGGAGCGGGTCGGCGGCATGAGCCTGGCCGAGGTGGCCGGCCTGCTGGCCGAGGCCGCGCTGTTCGTCGGCGCCGATTCCGGCCTGCTCCACCTGGCCGCCGCCCAGGGCGTCCCCACCGTCGGGCTCTTCGGCCCCACCGACCCGGCGGCCTGGGCGCCGGTGGGCGAGCATGTCCGGGTGGTCCGCTCCGGGGTGGCGTGCTCGCCCTGCCTCTACCAGCCCGGCCGGCCGCCGCTGCGGATCGCCTGCGCCAAGCCGTTCTGCCTGCACGCGATCGCGCCGGATGCCGTCGCCGGGGTCTGCCTGCTGGCGCTCGCCGGGTCGCCGGTGGCCGCGCGGGTCGGGAGTTGAGGAGTGCGGTCCGCATCCTGGGGGTCGACGTCGACGCCGTCACCATGGCGGAGGCGGTGGAGATGATCTGCGACGCCGTCGACGCCCGCCGGGGCCACGGCGGGCCGGTTCTGCAGGTGGCGACCGTGAACCCGGAGTTCGTGATGCGGGCGCGGCGCGACCAGCGCTTCCGCGAGGTGCTGCGGGGCGCCGGGCTGCGGACGGCCGACGGCGTCGGCCTCTCCCTGGCGGCGCGGCTGCTGGGGGCGCGGCTGCCGGAGCGGGTCACCGGCGTGGAGCTGGTGCGGGGCCTGGCCCGGGCGGCGGCGGCGCGGGGGCAGCGGCTGTTCCTGCTCGGCGCCGCGCCGGGCGTGGCCGAGGTGGCGGCCCAGAGGTTGAAGGTCGAGGCCCCGGGGCTGGAGATCGCCGGCACCCTCAGCGGCCAGGCCGGCGAGGCCGGGGACGCGGAGAGCCTGGCCGCGGTTCGCGCGGCCCGGGCCGACGTGGTGCTGGTGGCCTTCGGCGCGCCCGCCCAGGAGGAGTGGTCGGCGCGCAACCTGGAGGTCAGCGGGGCGGCGGTGGGGATCGGGGTCGGCGGCACCTTCGACTACCTCTCGGGGCGGGTCAGGCGGGCGCCGGCCTGGATGCGGCGGGCCGGGCTGGAATGGCTCTTCCGGCTCGTCCGGGAGCCCTGGCGGGCGCGGCGGATGAGCGTCCTGCCGGTCTTCATGGGCCTGGTGGCGCTGCAGCGGCTGGGGCTGGGGCGCCGGTGAGCGCGCTGCTGGACGCCGCGGCGCGGCTGGCGGGCGTGCGGGTGCTGGTGCTGGGCGACGTCATCGCCGACCGCTACCAGTTCGGGGCGCCGACCCGGGTCTCGCGGGAGGCGCCGGTGCTGGTGCTGGAGTACAGCGGCGAGGCCACCATCCCGGGAGGCGCGGCCAACGCCGCCAGCAACGTCCGCTCGCTGGGCGGGCTGGTGGAGCTGGCCGGGGTGGTCGGCGACGACGCCGAGGCCGAGCTGCTCCGGGGCCAGCTGCGGACCCTGGGCGTGGAGGCCGACGGACTGGTGGTCGAGCCCGGGCGGCCCACCACCAGCAAGACCCGGATCTTCGCCGGCAGCAAGACCCGGGGGCAGCAGGTGGTCAGGTTCGACCGCCACAGCGTGGAGGCGCTCCACCCCGAGACCGAGGCGGCGCTGCTCCGCCATCTCGCCGCCCTGGTCGAGGGGGTCGACGCGGTCCTGATCTCGGACTACGGCTACGGCGCCCTCAACCCGGCCCTGATCGAGGCCGGCATCGGCCGCTCCGCCGCCCTGGGCCGGCCGGTGGTGGTGGACTCCCAGGGCGACCTCTCGCGCTATCCCGGGGCGAGCGTGGCGACGCCCAACCTGGCCGAGCTGGAGGCCTGGGCGGGCCACCGGCTGGCCGATCTCCCGGCGGTCGAGGCGGCCTGCCGGCACCTGATCCACCGCCTCGGCGCCGGCGCCGTGCTCTGCACCCGGGGCGGCGAGGGGATGTCGCTGATCACCGAGACCCAGGCCTGGCACCTGCCGGTGGCCCGCCGGGCCGAGGTCTTCGACGTCGCCGGCGCCGGCGACACCGTGGCGGCCGCCCTGACCCTGGCCCTGGGCGCCGGCGTCGCGCCCCCGGTGGCCGCCCTGCTGGCCGACTGCGCGGCCAGCGTGGTGGTGCAGAAGCTGGGCGCGGCGACCTGCTCCCCCAGCGAGCTGCGGGCGGCGATCGACGGCCTCGACCCCGCCGCGGAGGCGGCGGCCGGACTGTGACCATCCTCCGCCTGGGGAAGGCTGAATCATGAGCATCTTCCGCTTGGGGAAGGCGAGACAGTGAGCATCTTCCGCTTGCGGAAGGCGAGACAATGAGCGGGCGGGTCGTCGGCCTGGCCGAGCTGGACTCCGAGCTGGCCCGCGCTCGCGAGGAGGGCAAGCGCGTGGTTCTGACCAACGGCTGCTTCGACCTGCTCCACCCGGGCCACCTCAGCTACCTCCGGCGGGCCCGCGAGCAGGGCGACCTGCTGGTGGTCGGGGTCAACTCCGACGACTCGGTGCGGGTGCTCAAGGGTCCCGGCCGGCCGCTGGTCGCGGAGGCCGACCGGGCCGGGCTGCTGGCGGCGCTGGACCCCGTCGACCTGGTGGTCATCTTCCCCGAGCTGCGGGCCGACGAGCTGCTCCGCGCGGTGCGTCCCGACGTGTACGTGAAGGGCGGCGACTACAGCCCCGAGACCCTCCCCGAGGCGCCCACGGCGGCCGAGCTGGGGGCGGACATCAGGCTCCTGTCGTTCGTCCCGGGCTACTCCACCAGCGGCCTGATCAAGCGCATCCGGGACGGCGAGGGCGGCTGACCTTGCGGCCCCGAGGTTGAGCCAGGTCCGGCAGTCGCGCCGGGCGGTGGAGGGGGCGCGAGGCCGGCGGGCGGCGCCGCTGGGCGGCGTCAGCCTGGCCTGGCTCGACCCCCAGCGGCTGGTCCTGGTGGTCTTCGTGGGAGCCATCTTCGCCGCCGCCGCGGCGCCCCTGCTGGACCCCGACCTCTGGTGGCACCTGGCCAACGGCCGCTACATCCTGGGCCACGGGATACCCGCCACCGACGTCTATTCCTTCACCGCCGCGGGCCACGTCTGGGTGGTCCACGAGTGGCTGGCCGACGTCGTCATGTACTGGCTCCACGGCCGGGTCGGGCTCTCCGGCCTGGTGGTCCTGGCGGCGGCCGTGGTGGCCGGGGCGGCGCTGGCGATCCAGCGCCTGCTCCGGGCCGGTGGCCTGGGCCAGAGCAGCGCGGTGCTCCTGGCGGGGGTCCTGGCGCTGGCCAGCAGCCCGTCCTGGGGGGCCCGGCCGCAGATCATCAACCTGCTCCTGGCCGGGCTGCTCTGCCTCCTGCTGCTGGGCTACCGCCGGCGGCCGGGGCGCTGGGTCCTGTGGCTGATCCCGGGCTTCGCGGTCTGGGCCAACCTGCACAGCGCCTACCTCTTCGGCGCCGGCCTGGTGGTGGCCTTCGCGATCGGCGAGACCCTGGACGCGCGCCTCGGCGGCGCGGAGGCCCGGCCGGCGGACCGCCCGACGCCCCACGGCGGCACCGACCGCGCCTACCTGAGAAGGCTCTACGCCACCGGCCTCCTCGGCGGCCTGGCCGGGCTGGCCACGCCCGGCACCTGGCGCACCGTGCTCTTCCCCTTCGGCACCCTGGGCTCCAACACCATCCAGTCGAACATCCAGGAGTGGCTCTCGCCGGACTTCCACGGCCTGCCCGGCGTCCTGCTGGCGGTCGCCGTGGCGGTGCTGGTGGGGGGTGGCCTGGGCACGCTGGCTCCCGAACGCGGCCGCCGGCGGCCGGCCTGGTGGCTGCTGGGGGCGCTCGGCGGCGCCGGCCTGGTCGCGCTCTCGCCCGACTTCCACGCCACCGTCCCGCGCCTGCTGCTGGCGGCCGCGGCCCTGGCGGCCGTCGCCTGGGTGCTGCCGCGCCAGCAGGGGGGTGGCCGCGCCGAGTCGCTCTGGGCCGTCGCCACCCTGGTCCTGGCCCTGACCTCGCTGCGCCACGTCGCCCTCTTCGCGGCGGCCGGGGCGCCGGCGCTGGGGCGGTCGGCCGCGACGCTGCTCGCCGGCCTGGGCGTCCCGCCGCGCCGGTCACCGGCGCCGTCGGCGGTGACCGGCGCCGCCAACCTGGTCCTGCTGGCGCTGATCGCGGCCGGCGGGGCGATGTTCGTGACCTCCCGGGTCTCGCCTCACGCGCTCGACGTCCAGCTCCGCCGGGTGGAGCCGGTGGCCGCCGTCGACCACATGCTGGCGGCGCCGGTGCCTCAGCCGCTGTTCAACTTCTACGACTACGGCGGCTACCTGATCTGGCGCGCCGGCCCCGACTCCGGCCCGGGCGCCCCGGCCTACCGGGTGTTCATCGACGGCCGCGTCGAGGTCTACGGCGACGCCCTCTTCCGGCGCTACCTGGACACCAACTACGGCACCATCCGGTGGCGGGACACCCTCCGCGATTACCGTATACGGACCGTGCTCCTGCCCACGTCCCACCCGCTCGGCCGCCTGCTGGTCGGCGACGGCTGGTCCGTCGCCTACCGCGATCCGACCGCCACCATCTACACCCATGGGGGCTGAGGACCTGGACCTCAGCGTCGTCCTGCCCGCCTACGACGAGGCCCGGCGGCTGCCGCCGACGGTCCGGCGGGTGGCGGAGTTCCTGGCCGGCTCGGGCCTGCGCACCGAGCTGATCGTGGTCGACGACGGCAGCGCCGACGGCACCGTCGCGGCGGTCGAGGCGCTGGCCGCGGAGGGCGTGCCGCTGCGCCTGCTGCGCCACCAGCGCAACCGGGGCAAGGGGGCCGCGGTGGCCACCGGGGTGATGGCCGCGACCGGCGCCACCATCCTGTTCTCCGACGCCGACCTCTCGACGCCGATCGAGGAGGCCCATGTCCTGATCAGGGCGCTCGAGGATGCCGACGTGGCGATCGGCTCCCGGGCCCTGGATCGCGGCCTGATCGAGGTCCACCAGCCGCTGCCCCGGGAGCTGATGGGGCGGGTCTTCAACGTCTTCGTCCAGGCCGTCCTGCTGCGCGGGCTGTGGGACACCCAATGCGGCTTCAAGGCCTTCCGCCGCGACGCCGCCCACGCCGTCTTCGGGCGGCTGCGCAGCGAGGGCTTCGACTTCGACGTCGAGGTGCTCTACCGGGCCCGCCGCGCCGGCCTGCGGATCGTCGAGGTGCCGGTGCGCTGGCGCAACTCGGCCGACACCAGGGTCAGCGCCGTCGGCGACTCGGGGCGGATGCTGCGCGGGCTGTTCCGGATCCGGCGGATGGTGGACCGGGGCGAGTGATCGCCGGCCGGAGCGCCGGGGGTGCCGGCGCGGCAGGGGGCGGCAGCCCCTGGCGGCGGGAGCTCGGCATCGCCCTGGCGATCGGCGGCGGGCTGTGGCTGCTGACCCTGATCCCCTACCTGGTCGGCTACCTCGACGCGCCGCCGGGCAAGTCCTTCAACGGCTTCTTCTACCTGGCCGACGACGCCACCACCTACGTCTCCAAGATGCGCGAGGGCGCCGAGGGCGCCTGGGGCTGGAGCGACCGCTACATCTCGGTGCCGGTGGCCCGCCCGGTGCTGCTCTTCCTCTTCTACGTGCTCTGGGGCAAGGTCGCCGCGCTGCTCCACATCTCGCTGTATGCCGCCTACCACCTGGCTCGGCTCTCCGGGGCGGTCGCCCTGGTCGCCGCCGCCCGGGCCCTGGCCCGGCGGACGCTGCCGGACCCGTCCACCCGCCGGCTGGCGCTGGCCCTGGCGCTGCTCGGCTCGGGCGCCGGCTACCTGGCGGCGCTGGCCCACTACCCCAGCATCCTGGGGCAGCCGGTCGAGGCGCTCGACCTCCACCTCCCCGAGCTCAGCGGCCTCTACTCGGTGATGGCCATCCCGCACTTCGCCTGGTCGGCGGCGCTGATGGCCTGGAGCCTGCTGGCGCTGATGGACCTGGCCGCCGGCGCAACCCCGGCGCGGGTCGCCCGGGCCGCCCTGCTGATGGCGGCGCTGGGCCTGATCCATCCCCAGATGCTGTTCGTCCTGGCGGTGCTGGCGGCCGCCCACCTGGCGCTGGCGCGGGCCGGTCGCGGCGCCTGGGTGGGGGCCGGGGTGGCGTTCGCGGCCAACGTCCCGCTGCTGGTCTACTACCTGCAGGCGCTGACCGGCGACCCGGTGATCGTGGCCTGGTCGCGGCAGTGGAAGCACCAGGCGCCGGGGGCCGTCGGGCTGGCGCTGGCGCTCGGGCTGCCGCTGGCGCTGGCGGTCTTCGGGGCCCTCCGCGGCGCCGGCCGGGCGGCCCCTGCGCAGCGCCTGATGGCGGTCTGGGTGGTGCTGGTGGCGGCGCTGCTGTACCTGCCCAACCCGGTCAACATCCAGCGCCGCCTGCTCGACGGGATCTACCTGCCGATCGCCGTCCTGGCGGCCGCCGGGGTCGCCGAGCTGGCACGGCGGCGCGGCGGCGACGGGCGGTCGCTGCGCTTCGGGGTGGTGGCGGTGGCCTCGGTCAGCAGCCTGCTGGTGGTCGGCATCGGCCTGCTCTGGGCGGTGGGCCACGCGCCATTCATCTACCTCGACCGCGACGCCGAGACGGTCATGGTCGGCATGGCGCTCGATCCCCACTCGGCCTGCCTGCCCCCGGCCGTGCTGGCCCACCCCGACACCGGCCTGTGGGTCCCGGCGCGGACCGGCTACCGGGTGGTGGTCGGCCACTACAGCGAGACCATCAGCTACCCGGAGCGGGCCCACGCCGCGCTGGCCGCGATGCGCCGGGGAGGGCCCGACCTGGCCGCCTTCATGGCCGCCAACCAGGCCGACCTGCTCTGGATCGGACCCACCGAGCGCGACGCCGGCGCGGCCCCCCCGGACCCCGGCCTCTTCGCGGTGGCCTACAGCGCCGGCGACGTCAGCGTCTACCGGTTGCGCCAGCCGGCCTCCACGCCGACCACGGCGCCGGCCTCATCCCTGGCCCCGCCCTGTGGCCTGGCGCCCGAGCCCGTTCCCGGCGGCTGAGAGCAGCAGCAGGGACGAGACCCACAGACCGACCATCCCGACCAGGTTCACGGCGGTCAGGACCAGGAACGGCGCGATCCGGGCGCCGCTGGGCTGGGCCAGGCCGAGGACGATGACCGCCGCGTCGGTGATGTGGCGATCGGCCCACATCAGGGGATAGGACAGGACCACCAGCCGGCGCGCCAGGGCGACGCCGGGGAGGGCGGGGGAGAGGGTGACCAGCAGCGGCGCCAGGAGCGGGTAGACCAGCAGCTGGCTGACCAGGTGGTGCTGCCAGGTGATGCTGCTGGCCACCGGCAGGGCGGCGAGGAAGGCCGCCAGGACCCCGGCGCGCAGGGGTCGGCCGGGCTCCGATCCGGCGGTGGGTCTGGCTGGATCACCGGGGCCGGCGCCCCTCACCGCGCGCTGGGCCACCGCGAAGGTGACCGCCAGCACCGCCAGTGTCACCAGCGCCTCGACGGTCGCCGGCACCTCGCCCCCGAGCAGGACGGCGGTGCGCTCCAGCAGCCCGGGCAGCGATTGGTTGTCGAGCACCGGGGTGCCGCCGCCGATCCGCGGGAGGACGGTGGTGAAGTACTCGGCGGTGAACGGCGTGAGGACCGCCAGCAGCGCCACCAGCAGGCCGCCCGCCACTGCCAGCCCGGCCAGGCCGGCCACGCCGGTCGCGCCACCGAGCGACGGCAACGCCCTGCCGAGCCTCGGGAGCTTGCCGGGCTTGCCGGGGGCCGCGCCCGGGTCGACGGCGCTCGGCCCCTCCGCCGCCCCGGCTCGCGCCGGGACCAGCAGCGCCGGCGCCAGCAGTACCGGGGTGACCCGGAGCACCGCCGCCAGCGCCAGCCAGGCGCCGGCGGCGAAGCGGTCGCCGGGCGCGGGCCGCAGGTAGGCGGCGGCCGCCAGGGCCAGCAGCAGCAGCAGCAGGGTCCCGACCTGGATGAAGTAGAGGCTCTGGTAGAGCGGCAGGAACAGGAGGGCCGCCGCCAGCAGCAGCGGCCCCAGGGCGCCGCCGAGCCAGGGGTAGAGCGCCCGCCAGGTCACCACCACGGCCAGGCCCAGGCAGACGTGGCTGAGGACCAGCCAGGTGGCGCTGGCGGCGAGCAGGCCGGTCCCGGTCAGGGGGCGGAGCAGCTCGGCCAGCAGCGGGGGGAAGATGTAGCCGCCGGGGCACCAGTGGTGGCCGGGGCAGCGGGAGAGGAAGTCGGCGTAGGGGTCGCGCCCGGCGGCCAGCCGCTGGGCGGCGGCGAAGAACTGGGTGAAGTCCCAGCGCAGGGGGCCGCCGGAGAGGCCGGCGAGCTGGACGGCCGCCCGGGCCAGGTAGAGGACCACCGCCAGGACCGCCGCCAGCCGCGCCATCGCCAGCCGGAAGCCGGGCTCGTAGAGGGTGCGCAGGCCGTAGACCCGGG
>DASZGP010000044.1:0-6213 GCA_035938695.1 Candidatus Dormiibacterota bacterium
CTGCGCCCGCCCCCAACCGGCTCGACGCCCAACGCCGTGAGGTACTCGCGCTCGACCTGCGCCGTCACTTCTGCAGCATCTTGTAGCAGTAGATCGCCGCGATGATCAGGCTGGTCACCGCCCAGATGCTGACGAAGATCATGTCGCCGGTGGTGATGTCCAGCAGCTCGGGGCCGGGGATGAAGGCCAGCATCGCCAATTACCTCTAGGACTTGGTGGCTTCGTTGCCGCTGGGGAGGAGGTCGTCGGGCTTGGTGTCGACGCGGTCGACGTTGATGATCTGCCAGGGCCCGTAGCGCAGCTCGCAGTCGAAGTGGAACCAGACCGGCTGGGCCCCCGGCGCGTCGACCTCGACGGTCACGATGCAGATCTGGGAGTCTCCCGGACCGCCGGCGCCGACCAGGCAGGCGGTCTTGGTGGGCGCCGCGCTGGTGCTGCCGAGCGGCGGGAAGCTGACCGTGGACACCTTCCAGGGCGCGCTCTTGTGCGCCGCCATGTAGCGCGACGCCGAGGTGCTGCCGGTCACCGCCTCGTCCGACTTGGCCTCCAGGAAGGTCTGGCCGCCGTCGATCGCGCCGTCCTGGACGGCCTTCATGTAGCCCTCGACCACGTTCACGGTGGCGTCGGCCGAGGCCGCGGTGCTGCCGCAGGCGGAGAGCCCGGCGGCCAGGCCGAGGACCGCCGGCAGCATCAGCCCGGCCCGCCAGGACCTAGCCAAGGAGGTGCTCCGCGAGGATCATCTGGAAGGTCAGCCAGACCAGCACGACGAAGGTCGTGGTGATCCCCAGGAAGTCGCGCATGCCGCCCGGGGAGAGCCGCGAGCGGATCAGCATCAGGACCACGCAGACCGCCAGCGAGCCGGCCAGGAACAGCGCGTCGAAGGGCAGCGCTTCCACCTACTGCCCCGCCTTGAAGGTCAGCGGCGCCTGGTAGTGCCGGACCCAGTGGACCATCAGCGAGACCTTGGCGTTGACCGTGGCGGTGTCGGTGCCGAAGCCCGCCGGGACCAGCTTGCCGTTCACGTAGTGGGCGTAGCCCCAGGTCGGCATCTTCGACTTCAGGTGGTGCTCCGAGAGGGCGCCGTAGTAGACGCAGTCGTAGTAGTAGTCGTCGTTGAAGAAGCCGAGGCGGTGCTGGTCGTTGAGCGGCGGCCCGATGCCCCCCTCGCCGTTCTGCCCGTGGCAGGCGGCGCAGTTGGTCTTGAAGATCACGCTGCCGCGGTCGACCACGTCGAAGATGTTGACGATCAGGTTGCGGTGGGCCCCGACGACGTCGGTGGCCAGGCCCTGCCCGTTGTGGCAGATCATGCAGCCGGTGGCGTCGATCTGCTGGCCCGCGTACTGCGAGGGCAGGCCGTAGGTCTTGACCATGGCGTCGGTGATGCGGTCGGGGTGGGCCTGGGGGTTGCGCTTGTCCACCGGCACGATCAGGGGGATGCGCTGGGCCGCGATGGTGCCGCCGAGGGTGGCGATGTCGGGCACGTGGCAGGTGATGCAGCGCTCCACCTCGTTGGCGTTCTTGGGCTGGAGCTGCTTGACCTCCTCCACCGGCTCGGGTTTGCCCTGGCTGGTGTAGAAGCGCTGGTAGTAGGCCAGCTCGTAGGGCTTCCACTCCTTGTTGTAGTCGAGGTAGAAGACCACGGCCAGCACCGCCATCAGCGCGGCGCAGGACGCGAAGAAGAACTTGCTCACGACACTCCCTGAACGATCCCGGCGCGGTCTACAGCCTGCCCGCGATCCCGTCCCAGAACCAGCGCCACTCGAGACCGCGGAAGAAGGTCCCGATCAGGGCGAAGGCGACTGAGAACGCGATGAACACGGTGAACAGGATGATCGCCACCTTGCGTTCGCGCGGCTGGCGCGAGGGGTTGCGGTCCATGTAGGGCATCACGATCAGCCCGGCGATGACGAAGGTGGGGAAGGCCACGCCGGCGGTGATCGGGGGGACGCGCGAGAGCAGCTCCTGGAGGCCCAGGAAGTACCAGGGCGCCTTGCTGGGGTCGGGGGTCATGGCGGGGTCGGCCTGCTGCTGCAGCGGGGACTGCACGGTGATCGCGATGACCGTCAGGATCACGCCGATGACCAGGGCGCTGATGAACTCGCGGTAGACCAGCGCCGGGTAGCTGGGGATGGAGGAGTCGGCGTCCTTCTTCAGGGTCGCCGGCTTGGCGGGCGCGGCCGGGCGTGCTGGCGCGGCGGTCGTCCCCTCGGCGGGCAGGGTCGTCTCGGCCATCAGCGGGCTCCGAGCGCTTGCGCGAGGCGGGTCATAGCTACCTCCAGGCCCCTACAGGTTGCCGCTGAAGCCGTCCTTGCGGACTCTCCAGAAGTGGATCATCATCGCCACCGACGCCGCCAGCGGCAGGCCCAGGACGTGGGCCACGTAGAAGCGCAGGATGGTGGCGTTGCCGACGGTGTAGCCGCCCAGCAGCGAGAAGCGCGTCTGCGGCCCGGCCACCGGCGCGTACTTGGCCATGTTGGTGCCGACCGTGACCGCCCACAGGCTGAGCTGGTCCCAGGGCAGCAGGTAGCCGGTGAAGCTGAGCAGCAGGGTCATCAGCAGCAGCGCCACGCCGATGCCCCAGTTGAACTCCCGCGGGGGCTTGTAGGAGCCGGTGTAGAAGACCCGGCACATGTGCAGCCAGACGGTGATGACCATCGCGTGGGCGCCCCAGCGGTGGAGGTTGCGCATCACCACGCCGAAGGACACGGCGTACTGCAGATCCTTCATGTTCTGGTAGGCGTAGGTCACCGAGGGCACGTAGTAGAACATCAGGAAGAGGCCGGTGATGGTCAGCAGGATGAAGAGGAAGAAGCTGATCCCGCCGAGGCAGAAGGTGTAGCTGAACTTCATGTGGCTCTTGCGGATCCGCGGCGGATGCGCGTGCAGCCAGTAGTTGGTCAGGGCGGTGCGGGTGGCGATGCGGTCGGTCAGCGGCAGGCCGTGGCGGAAGATCGACTTCCAGACCTGGACCGAGATCTCGACCGGCAGCTCCGCCGCCCTGCGGAACCCCGACTTCACACTCCCTGGCTCCTGCATCCTGTACCTCAGACTGCCTTGCGAATGGTGCGTTCGACGAGCTTGCCCCGGTCGATCGTCAGGTTGCCGTCGGCGGCCAGGTCGACCGCGACGGTGTCCATCGGGCGGGGCGCCGGCCCGTAGAAGCGCACGCCGTTGCGCAGGTAGCGCGAGCCGTGGCACGGGCAGCGGAACATGTTGTCGTTCTGGAACCACCGCGGCGTGCAGCCGAGGTGGGTGCAGATCAGGCTGACGGCGTAGAACCCGTCAGGGTCGCGGTTGAGCGCGATGCGCTTGTCCGAGAAGATGGTGGTCGAGTAGACCGGGTAGTCGGCGGGCGAGCCGGCCTTGAAGAGCAGCGGCTCGTCGTAGGTGACGTTGGGGATGACGAAGCGCAGGCTCAGCACCGTGGCGGCCAGCGAGGCGGCGCCCAGGGAGACCAGACCGAGGAGGGTGAAGAAGCCCCGCCGGCTGAAGGCCTTCATCTCGGCGATGCCGTTCTGGAGCTCTTTCTGCCAGTCGACCGGGTCTGCAGAAGCGGTGCTCAATCGTCCTCCGGAAGGGGGTGGCGAGGGCTCTTAGACGGTCTAGATCGTAGCGGCTGGCTCAACTCAGCGTCAACTTGGAGACCGGCCTTCTGGGAATTCGCTCAGGCGGGGGCCGGAGCGTCCCAGTCGAGCATCCTGCCGTGCAGCATGAGGGTCAGGGAATGGGTGCCCGAGAGCTGCAGCACGTAGGTGCCGTCGGGCCCGTGGAGGGCCAGCTCGGCGCCGTCGGGCGAGAAGCGCAGGGTCTCCAGCGGGTGGGCGCTGACGCAGACCACCCGGGTCCTGGCGACCTCGTCGGTACCCACCTCAACGGCGGTGCCGAGGCGGGTCGCCAGGAGGGTCCTGAGCTGGTAGGGGGCGTGGCCCGCGACAGTCAGGTTGGTGCCCATGACCCGGTCGGCCAGGCTCGGCAGCGGCGAGGGCAGGGGGAGGTCCTTGGTCTCCGGCCACTGGCTGTGGAGACCGGCCAGCCAGGCGTCCTCGGGCGCCTGCTGGAGGACCTGGGGCTTGCTCACCGCGCTGACCCCGACCAGCCGCCGCGAGGTCTCCGGGGTGGGATAGACGTGGGGCACCTTGAAGAGCACCACGTCGGGACCCAGCCACTCCAGGTCGACCGGGGCGTCGCCGGGGTACTCGCCGGTCCACAGCTCGGCCCCACCGGTGGCCGGGTCGGCCGCCACGGCGATCACCCTGACCGAGACCATCCCCGGCGCGGTGGGCGGGTTGGCGACGGCGAAGGTCACGTTCTTGGCGTCCGGGGAGAGCGCCGCCGCGAGCACCTGGGCGGGGCCGCGCACGGAGCGCTGGCGGCCGGGCGAGGGCGAGGCGGCGGCGCTGGGGCTGGCCGCCGCGCTCGGGCTGGCCCCGGGCGAGGGGCTGGCCGCCGCCGCGGCCGAGGGCGACGGGCTGGGCGCCGCCGGGGTGTAGTTGGCCAGGGTGCGGGGCTTGCCCAGGTCGGCCCGCGAGAGGATCAGCGAGGCGCCGTTGGTGTACAGGATGGTGCCGCCGGAGGGCAGGGCCGAGGCCATCCCGCTGTCGCACCCGCGGGGCAGGGGGTCCCGGGTGGCGGCATAGAGCGCGAAACCGCCCCAGGGGAGGATGGCCCCCAGGATCAGAGCCGGCAGCAGCAGCGCGAGCCGCCGACCCGGCGCGTTGGAGCTGATCCCCCCGCCACGGAGCACGTAGGGATTCTAGAGGCGGGAGCCGCAACGGGTGGGGCGCCAAGCTCCGGGCCAGCTCCGCGTCACGTGGACACGGCGGCGTGGCCAGGGGCAGAATGCGACCTCATGGAAGGCACCTGGCAGCTGGTCGAGGTCTACTCGACCTTCCTGCGGATCCGGGGCCAGATCAGGATCATGCCCGGCGCCCGGCTGAGCGACGAGGTCAACCGCCTGGAGCGGTTCATGACCATCTACAACACGATCACCGAGCCGCTGGTCTCCTCGTACCCGGTGGTCAGCCCCCAGGAGGCCAACAGCACCATCGCCAAGGCCTCGGTGGTCATGGTGGTGCCCGAGCAGGACGCCTACGAGAGCAACCGGGCGCTCTGGAAGGAGAAGGTGCGCCACCAGATCGTGCTCAACACCACCGCCTTCGCGATGACCGCGGAGATCCACCTGGAGCCCAAGATCACCCTGGGCCAGCACATCGAGCGGACGGCCAACGAGTTCCTGCCCCTGACCCGGATCAACGCCATCGTGGTCGCCTCCCTGGGCGGGACGCCGCAGACCTTCACCCGGCACTTCGCCCTGGTCAACCCGGCCAGCCTGGTCAGCTACAGCGTCCGGGGCGCTCCCACCGGGTCGTCCTAGAAGACGTCGGAGAGGGTCACGACCTTGGTCCCCACCTCGGCCCAGTTGTAGAGCCAGCCGATCGAGGCGCCCGGGACGTTGATGCAGCCGTGGGTGCCGCCGTACTCGGTGTCGGAGCCGGGGCCGTAGTGGTAGCGCCAGGAGGCGTCGTGGATGAAGTAGCCGCCGTCGTGCCAGAGCATGGCGTACTTGAGCCAGACCGGCGGGTAGTAGTAGTGGTTGCCGTAGGGCCAGGGCGAGACCATGTGGTAGGGGCTGTACTTGGCCATCACCGAGAAGGTGCCGACCGGGGTCGGCAGGCTGGGGCGGCCGGTGGTGACCAGGGTGTCCTGGACCACCACGCCGTCCTGGAGCGCCTCCAGCTCCTCCAGGGCGATGCTGACCACGATCACCTTGCCCGGACCGTAGACGGCCAGGTTGTACTTCACGTCGACGTCGTTCTTGACGTTCTGGACCTGCTGCTTGGCGGCGTCCAGGCTGCTGGTGTCGGAGGCGGCGTCGAGGGCCTTGGCGGCGGCGTCGAGCTGGGGCTGGTCGGCGCTGACGTCGATGCCCCCCTGCTGGGCCCGCTGCATGTGGGCCTGGGTCTTGGCCAGCAGATCGTAGGCCGACTGGCGGAGGTCGACCAGCGCGTTGAGGCTGGCGGTCTGGGCGTCGAGGGCGGCGGTGGCCGACTGGTAGTCGGCGACCGTGGCCGCGCTCTGGACCCGCTGGGCCAGGCCGGGCAGGGCGCCGGCCGCGCCCTGGACGTTGAGAGCGGGGATCGCCTCGGCCCGGGCCAGCGCGGCCTGGGCGTTGGCCAGGGCGGTCCTGGCGGCCGACTGGGCGTCGGCCAGCGC
>DASZGP010000045.1:0-9054 GCA_035938695.1 Candidatus Dormiibacterota bacterium
GTCATCGCGGCGCCTCCGCCGGCTGCTTCTCGACCGGCGCGGCCAGCACCACCGCGGGCCCGTCGCCGAGGCCGTCGGCGATCGGGGCGGCCGGGGTCGGCGCCTGGACCTGGGCGTTCGGCTCTCCCGCGCGGCGGCGCCGGGGACCGAAGATGCGGGGCCCGCCGCCGCCGGCGCGGGGCATCAGGGTGGCCATCAGGATCTGGCGCAGCTCCTCGGGGTTGAGCCCCCGGCGGAGCTGGCCGTCACGGGCGATCGAGATCCGCCCGGTCTCCTCGGAGACCACGATCACCAGGGCGTCCGACTCCAGCGACAGCCCCAGGGCGGCCCGGTGGCGGGTCCCGAGGCGGCCGTGGTAGGCGACCTCGTCGACCAACGGCAGCAGGCAGCCGGCGGCGACGATCTTGTTGCCCCTGACGATCGCCGCCCCGTCGTGCAGCGGCGAGTTGGGAAAGAAGACGGTCTGGATCATCTCGGCGCTGACGTCGCTGTTGAGCCGCACGCCGGTGAGGGCATGGTTCTCGATGCCGACCTCCCGCTCGACGGCGATCAGGGCGCCCACCCGCTGCTCCGCGAGGCGGGTCACCCCGAGCACCATCTCGTCGATCAGGCGCCCCAGCATCTGGAGGTTGTAGTGGACCAGCGGCCGCCCCATCAGGCCGACCCGGCCGACCCGGTCCAGGGCTCGCCGCAGCTCGGGCTGGAAGAGGATGACCACGCCGATCAGCAGCGCCGGCGCCAGGTTGCGGAAGATGAAGGCGGTCAGCTCCAGGCGCAGGACCTGGGCCAGCAGCCCGATCAGCACCAGCACGCCGAGGCCGGCGCTGAGCTGGACCGCGCGGGTGCCCCGGATCAGGAGCAGGAAGCGGTAGAGCAGGAAGGCGACGACCAGGATGTCGAGGACGTCGTGCCAGCTCCGGGTCTGGACGAAGACCTGGATGTCGCGCAGGGCGCTCGCGCTCATGACGCCCGGAGCGCCTGGCGCGATCGACGCGCCTTGCGACAAGCGGAGCTGCTCATGGCGCCATGAGCGCCTGGCGTGATCGACGCGCCTTCCGACAAGCGAAAGCTGCTCATGGCGCGTAGATCAACGAGAGGATCGCCTTCTGGACGTGGAGCCGGTTCTCGGCCTGGTCGAAGACGATCGACTGGGGCCCGTCGAGCACGTCGTCTGTGATCTCCTCGCCGCGGTGGGCGGGCAGGCAGTGCATCACCCGGGCGGTCGGCGGCGCCATCTGGAGCAGCGCCGAGTTGACCTGCAGCTCGCTGAAGTCCTGGCGGCGGCGCTCGTGCTCGTCCTCCTGGCCCATGCTGGTCCAAACGTCGGTGTAGACCACGTCGGTGCCTTCGAGCGCGGTGTTGACCGGCCAGGTCCTGATCTCGGCCAGGCCCAGCTGGCGGGCCCGGCGCGCGACCTGAGGCCGGGGCTCGTAGCCTTCGGGGATGACCAGGCGCAGCTCCAAGCCGAGGATCGCGGCGGCGTAGATCCAGGAGCTGCAGACATTGTTGCCGTCGCCGATGTAGGTCACCGTGGCGCCGTCGCCGGCGTGCTCCCTGACGGTCAGCAGGTCGGCCAGGATCTGGCAGGGGTGCTCGGCGTCGGTCATCGCGCTGACCACCGGCGCGGCGGCATTGGCGGCGATGCTCTCCAGGTCGGTCTGGAAGTGGAGGCGGGCGACGATGCCGTCGAGGTAGCGGTCGAGGATCCGGGCCACGTCGGCGGTCGACTCCCGCTGCCCCAGCTGGATCTCCTGGCTGAAGATCGGGATGGGGTGGCCGCCGAGCTGCTGGATGGCGACCTCGAACGAGACCCTGGTGCGGTTGCTGGGGCGCTGGAAGATCATGCCCAGGTTCCTGCCGTCCAGCGGCCGGGGCCGCGCCCGGCCGGCCTTGAGCTCGGCGGCGTGGTCCAGGATGGCCTCGATGTCGTCGCGGCTGAGGTCCGCGATCGAGAGCAGGTCGCGTCCGCGGAGGGCTGAATACACGTCTGGATTCTAGCTTCGGGGCCGCTTCCGACCCGATTCGGCGGTGGTAGCATCAGCCGTCCTGGCGCAGGAGGAGATGGAGATGCTGGAGATAGACCACGTCCTGATCGCCGTCGGCAACCTGGACTCCGCCGCCGACCGGCTGCGCGACACCTACGGCCTGGAGTCGGTCGAGGGCGGCCGCCACCCCGGCTGGGGCACCGCCAACCGGATCGTCCCGCTCGGCGGCGAGTACCTCGAGCTGATCGGCGTGGTCGACCCCGACGAGGCCAGCGCCAGCCCCTTCGGCTCCTGGCTGATGGAGCGCGTCGAGGACGGCGACCACCTCCTCCGCTGCTGCCTCCGCCCCTCCGACCTGTCGGCCACCGCCGAGCGGCTCGGCGCCGACCCCCTGCCGGGATCGCGGGTCACCGACAACGGACACTCCGTGCACTGGCGCCTGGTCGGCCTGGAGGCGGCGATGTCCGACAACCTGCCGTTCTTCATCGAGTGGCACCCCGAGAGCCCGCACCCCGGCCACACCCGGGTCGAGCACCCCTCCGGCGCCCTGGGCATCGCCTGGGTCGAGATCGGCGGCGACCGGGACCGCCTCCGCGACTGGCTCGGCGACGACGCCGCCGCGATCCACCTGGTCGGCGGCCAGCCCGGCGTCCGCCGGGTCGGCATCATCACCCCCGAGGGCGACATCGTCCTCCGCTAGGCCGCCGGCCGGGCGGTGGCGGCCTACAATGAGCGCCCCCACAGCCCGATTACGCACCGCCACAGCCGTGGACGCCACAGCCGCCGCCGGCGCCACCGAGGGGCCCCAGCAGGGGCTGACCCCCTCACCGCCCGGACGGCCCTCCCTACCGGGGCGGCCCTCCGGCTACCGGGATGGCCCTCCGGCGACCGGGGCGGCACTCCGGCGACCGGGGCGGCCGTCCGGCGGAGCCGGCTCCGGCGGCATGGCCAGGATTTCCGCCCCGACCGCGGTCTCGATGATCTCCAGGGCTGCCCGCCAGAGCTGCGGCGCGCCCTCCTCGATGGAGGCGTTGCGCTGGTACACCCGGTCGGCGGTGATCCCGTGCCGCCGCCAGACGTCGCCCTCGTTGGCCACGTTCAGCAGCAGCGGCTGGAGCCGGTCCAGCGCGGCGGCGAACCTGGCCTCCGGCGTGGCCCGCTCCTCGAACTCGCGCCAGAGCCGGAGCAGGGTGGTCCCCTGGTCGCCGGGCAGCAGCTTGTAGATCCGCCGCGCAGCCTCGTACTCGCGCTCGACCCTCCCCGCCTGGCCGGCCTCGTCGTAGGCGAACACGTCGCCGGCGTCGATCTCGACCACGTCGTGGAGCAGCAGCATCGCCACCACCCGGCCCAGGTCGACCTCGCCGGCGGCGTACTCCCCAAGCACCAGCGCCATCAGGGCGATGTGCCAGGAGTGCTCCGCCGAGTTCTCGCGCCGGGAGGCGCCGATGATCGACGTCTCGCGCTCGACCTGCTTGAGCTTGTCGACCTCGACCAGGAAGCCGAGCTGCTCCTGCAGCCGCTCGGAGATGGTCACGGCCGACCCACGCGCACCACGAGGAGGCGCGGAAGGGCCGCCTTCCCGGGCGGCCCGGCCGCTATCGCTTGGTGTACTGCGGAGCCTTGCGGGCGCGCTTCAGGCCGGGCTTCTTCCGTTCCTTGGCCCGCGAGTCGCGGGTCAGGAAGCCGGCCGCCTTGAGGGCGGCGCGGAAGGTGCCGTCGGCGATGCAGAGCGCGCGGGCGATGCCGTGGACCGCGGCCCCGGCCTGGCCGGACATGCCGCCGCCGTCGACCTTGATCGCGATGTCGAAGCTGCGCAGGGAGTCGACCGTCTTCAGCGGGGCGTGGATCGCCTGGACCAGCACGCTGCGGCCGAGGTACTCCTTGGGCGCCTTCTCGTTGATGGTCACCTTGCCGTCGCCAGGCGACAGGCGGACGCGGGCGACGGCTTCCTTGCGGCGGCCGGTGGCGTAGATGGGGGGGTTAGCTGCCAATGACTTCGATGTCTCCCTTGGCGTTGAACCTGATCTTGGTGGGCTGCTGGGCCTGGTGGCTGTGCTCGGGGCCGGCGTGGAGCTTGAGGCGCTTGATCATCTCGCCGCCCAGGGTGTTGTGCTGGAGCATGCCGCGGACGGCCTCGCGCAGCGGCTCGGTGGGCTTGCGCTCCATCAGCTCGTCGAAGGTCCGGCTGCGGAGGCCGCCGGGGTAGCCGGTGTAGCGCTCGTAGGTCTTGTCGTGCCCCTTCTTGCCGGTGACGTGGATGCGGGCGGCGTTGACCACCACCACGAAGTCGCCGGTGTTGATGTGGGGCGTGTAGACCGGCTTGTGCTTGCCCTTGAGGATCTTGGCGATGTTGCTCGCCAGGCGCCCCAGGGTCTGCCCGTCGGCGTCGACCAGGTACCAGGTGGAGGTGATCTCCGCCAGCTTGGGGGAGTAGGTCTTACCACCCCACGCAGCCGGCTTGGTGGGGACCCCGGTGTCCTTCTCAGTCATGGTCTCCTCAGTACTCGACGCCAAGTTGGTAGAGGCCGTGGGCGGGCGCGGTGCGCGCGGCGACGGGTTCGCGGCGGGACAGCCAGACCGCGGCTTCCTCGGCCGAACGCCGGCCCAGGCCGACCTCGACCAGGAAGCCGACGATGCGGCGGACCATGCCGTAGAGGAAGGCGTCGGCGCGCAGCTCGAAGCTGAGCAGCCCGCCCTCCAAGGCGGGGCGGAGGGCGGGAATCCTGCCGCCCGGGGTGGACAGGCGCCGGATCCGCAGCGTCTCCAGGTTGCGCACGGTGTTGCGCCCGGCGGGGTCGGAGCCGAAGGCGGCCAGGTCGTGGCGGCCCACCAGCGCGGCTGCGGCACGGCGCATGGCGTCCAGCGCCAGCGGCTGGCGGACGTGCCAGGCGTGGCCTCGGAGCAGGGCGCCGCGGGCCTCGCGGTTCTCGACCAGGTAGCGGTAGGCCCGGCTCCTGGCGCTGAAGCGGGCGTGGAAACCTTCCGGCGCGATCTCCGCGGCAACCACCGCGACATCCGCGGGCAACACGCCGTTCAGGGCGGCCATCAGGCGCTCGGGGGAGAGTTCGCGGTCGTGCGCGCCCCGCGCGCCCTCGCGCGGCGCATCATGCGCGCCCCGTGCGTACTCGCGCGACGCATCATGCGCGCCCCGCGCGCCCTCGCGCGGCGCATCAATCGAGAAGCTGACCACCTGGCCCAGCGAGTGCGCGCCGGCGTCGGTGCGCCCGGCCGCGACCAGGACCGGCGCCTGTCCGGTCACCGTGCGCAGCGCCGCGGCCAGCTCGCGGGCCACGGTCCGCACGTCCCCGGGCTGGGCCTGCCAGCCGTGAAAGGCGCCGCCGTCGTACTCCAGGGTCAGCTTGAACAAGCTAGTCGACCAGCTCGATCAGGACCATCGGGGCACCGTCGCCGAGGCGGGGGCCCTTCTGGATGATCCGGGTGTAGCCGCCCGGCCGGTCGCGCAGCCGGGGCATCAGGTTGGTGAAGAGCCGCTCGGTGACCGCCGGGTCGGTGACCGTCTTGACCACCGCGCGGCGGGCCGAGAGATCGTCGGCCTTGGCCACGGTGATCAGCTTCTCGACCCACCGCCGCAGCTCCTTGGCCTTGGCCTCGGTGGTCTCGATGCGGCCGGCGCGAAGCAGCGAGGTGATCTGGTTGCGGGTCATGGACTGGCGGTGCGAGGCGGTCCGCCCGAACTTCCGGCCCGACTTGTTGTGACGCATGGCTTCAGCTTCCCGTCCGGCCTACTGGAAGGTCTTCTCGATCTCTTCGGCGGGGACGAAGCCGCGCTCGACCAGCTTCTCCTTGATCTCGTCCAGCGACTTCTTGCCGAAGTTGCGCAGGCTGAGGAGCTCGTCCTCGCGCTTGCCCAGGAGCTGGCCGATCTTGGTGATGTCGTTGGCCTTGAGGCAGTTGAGCGCGCGCACCGAGAGCTCCAGCTCCTCGACCGGCACGTCGGCCAGGCGGGAGGCGGGGTCGTTGCCCTTGGCCCCGGCGGTGGGGGTCGAGAGGATGCTCTCGCCGAAGTGGCTGAACAGGTCGAGGTGCCGGGTGAAGATCCGGGCCGCCTCGCTGATCGCGTCCTCGGGCTTGATGGTGCGGTCGGTCCAGAGCTCCAGGACCAGCTTGTCCCAGTCGGTCTCCTGGCCCACGCGGGTCTTCTCGACCAGGAAGTTGGCCTTGGTCACCGGGGAGAAGATGGCGTCGATGGGGATGACCCCGATCGCCTGGTCCTCCTTCTTGTTCTTGTCGGCCGGCACGTAGCCCTTGCCCCGCTCCACCACCAGCTCGGCGCGCAGGGTGGTCGACTTGTCGTCGATGGAGCAGATGTAGAGCTCGGGGTTGACCACCTCGACGTCGCTGGGGGTGGTGATGTCGGCGGCGGTGACCTTCTTGGGGCCGCGCACGTCGAGGGTCAGCCGGATCGGCTCGTCGGAGTGCGAGAGCAGGTTGAGGCCCTTGAGGTTGAGCAGGATCTCGGTGACGTCCTCGCGGACGTGGGGGATGCTGCTGAACTCGTGGGAGACGCCGTCGATCTGCACCGAGGTGACCGCGGCGCCCTCCAGGCTGGAGAGCAGGACCCGGCGCAGGGAGTTGCCCAGCGTGGTGCCGAAGCCCGGCTCGAGGGGCTCGATCTCGAACTTGCCGTACTCCTCGGTGGTCTCCACGACCTTGACCTGGGGCGCGCTGATCTCGGGGGCAAGGGTCGCTGTCATGGGGACCTCCTTGGTTCTCTCCGTCTCGGTGACGGTCGGGTCTAGCGTCATGGTCATCGGGAGTAGTACTCCACGATGAGGTGCTCTTCGATGCTGGTCTCCATCTCCTCGCGGTTGGGCAGCGCGGAGATGCGGACGGCGTCGGCGTTGGCCTGCGCCTCGAGCCAGACCGGCATCGGCCGGTAGGCCAGCATCTCTTGGGAGCGGCTGATCGGCAGGATGTCCTTGCTCTTGTTCCGCACCCCGACGACGTCGCCGACGCGCAGCTCCATGCTGGGCACGTTGGCGGGACGGCCGTTGACCGTCAGGTGGCGGTGCGAGGCAAGCTGACGGCCCTCGGCCCGGGAGGCCGCGAAGCCGGCGCGGTAGGCGACGTTGTCGAGCCGCAGCTCGAGGCGGCGAAGCAGCTCCAGGCCGGTCGGCCCGGTCTTGGTCGCGGCCGCGTCGAAGTAGTTGCGGAACTGCGTCTCCTGGACGCCGTAGATCTTGCGCGCGCGCTGCTTGGCGCGGAGCTGGATGCCATAGTCGGACACCTTGCGGCGCCGGGCCTGGCCATGCATCCCGGGTGGGAACGGCCGGCGGTCGAGGGTGCACTTGGTGTAGCACTTCTCGCCCTTGAGGAACAGCTTCTCGCCCTCGCGGCGGCAGATGCGGCAAACGGGATCGCCGTGCATGCTCAGACCCTCCGTCGCTTGGGCGGACGGCACCCGTTGTGGGGGATCGGCGTCACGTCGGTGATCGCGGTGACGTCGAGGCCCGCGGCCTGCAGGGAGCGGATCGCCGCCTCGCGTCCGGAACCCGGCCCCTTGACGAAGATCTCGATCGTGCGCATGCCGTGCTCCATCGCCTTGCGGGCGGTGGCCTCGGCGGTCACCTGGGCGGCGAAGGGCGTGCTCTTGCGCGAGCCCTTGAAGCCCTGGCCCCCGGAGGAGCCCCAGGAGATCACGTTGCCCTCGAGGTCGGTGATGGACACGATCGTGTTGTTGAACGTCGACTGCACGTGGGCCTGGCCGACCGCGATGTTCTTGCGCTCGCGGCGCCGGGTACGTACTGCCTTCTTCTTCTTCGCCAAGTTCGATTTATTCCTTAATTACTGTCTTTCTGCTCTGAGCCGAGGGCCTACTTGCCCTTCTTCCTGCGCACGCCGACCGTCTTCTTGGGTCCCCGGCGGGTGCGGGCGTTGGTCCGGGTGCGCTGGCCCCGCACCGGCAGCCCGCGGCGGTGCCGCAGGCCCCGATAGGTGCCGATCTCCATCAGGCGCTTGATGTTGAGGTTGACCTCGCGGCGCAGCTCGCCCTCGACCTTGAGCTCCTTGTCGATGACCTCGCGGAGGCGGGCCACGAGCTCGTCGCTGAGGTCCTTGACCCGAGTGTCGGGGCTGACGTTGGCCTGGGCCACGATCTTGGCGGCGGTGGTCGGACCGATGCCATAGATGTAGGTCAGGGCCACGACCACCCGCTTCTCGCGGGGGATGTCGACGCCTGCGATACGTGCCAAATCGTTACCCCTGTACCTGCTTGTGCTTGGCTTCCTTGCTGCAGATGACCCGGACCTTGCCGTGACGCTTGATCACCTTGCAGTCCTTGCACATCCGCTTGACCGACGCCCTGACTTTCATTTCCTCTTGCCTTACTTGAGCCGCTCTACGATCCGACCCCGGGTCGGGTTGGTGGGCGCAACCTCGATCCGGACGCGATCCCCGGCCAGCAGCCGGAGGTGATTGTCCCGGACGCCTCCGGAGCCGTGGGCCAGTATCTTGTGACCGTTTTCGAGGGACACCCGAAACAGCGCGTTGGGGAGCGGTTCGAGCACCGTGCCGACCAGCGTCTGTGCTTGCACCGCCTCGTCCTCAGTTCCCACGGCGCGAGCACCGGCCATCTGGGGACGCCAAACGACAATTGTACGGGAACTCAGGGCCGTATTCAATCCGGCTCACGCCGCCGTGGCCACCACGGGCCCCTCCTCGGTGATCAGGACGGTGTGCTCGAAATAGGCCGAGAGCTTGCGGTCGGCGGTGATCACGGTCCAGTGGTCGGGCAGCATCTCCACCTCGTGGCTGCCGGCGTTGACCATCGGCTCGATCGCCAGGGCGTAGCCGGGGCGGAGCAGCGGCCCGGTGCCGGCGACGCCGAAGTTGGGCACCTGGGGCTCCTCGTGCATGTTCCGGCCGATCCCGTGGCCGACGAAGTTGCGCACCACCGAGAACCCCTGGGCCTCGACGTAGCGCTGCACCGCGGCCGAGATGTCCCCCACCCGGTTGCCCGGGATGGCCTGCTCGATCCCCTGCCTGAGCGCCTCGCGCGTGGTGTCGACCAGCCGTATCGCCTCGTCCGAGACGGCGCCCACAAGCACGG
>DASZGP010000046.1:0-21302 GCA_035938695.1 Candidatus Dormiibacterota bacterium
CCGAGGCCGCCCCGGCCCGTCCGGAGCGCCTGCCCCGGGCCCCCCGCCCGCCCCGCGCCCCGCGCGAGGGAGGTTCCGTCGACGCCATCCAGGCGCCGTCGGAAGCTCCGAGCGGGGAGCCGCCGGCGGCGGCCGCGGCACCCGCACCGACCCCCGCCGGCGACGGCGCGGGCGAGGCATCGGGCCAGCCGCACTTCCGCTGGGTCAGCGCCGCCGACGCGGCGCCGGCCTCGGTGGCGGCCGACCAAGCCGCATCCGATCCCGCGGGCGAGCGGCCGGAGGCTCCCAAGCCCCGGCGAATCTCGACCCGCAAGCCCAAGGCCGACGCCGGGGCTGAGACCCAGGTCGGGGCTGAGACCCAGGTCGGGGCTGAGACCCAGGCGAGGGCGGAGACCCAGGCCGGGGCGGAGACCCAGGCCGGGGCCGGGGCCGAGACCGCCGCCCAGGCCGAGCCCGCCAAGGCGGCGACGCCGAGGACCCAGACCCCAAGGGCGCCCCGAGCGCCCCGGGCCAAGAAGGCCGCCCCCGAGGCGAGCGCCGAAGCGGCGCCCGCCGCCGAGCCGGCGGCCATCGAACCCGACTGACCCAACGGCTGGCGCGACGTACCGGAGCGTGAACCAAAGAGAGCCGCCCGGCGCCATCTTCGGCGCCGGGCGGCTCTCGTGCTGGTGGCCGCCTACCAGGTGCAGCCGATCAGGCAGCTGAGCGGCGCCGCCGCGCTGCGGATCAGCCCGCAGGGGCCGGTGGCGGTGTTGGTGATCCCCGGGTTGCCCCCGGCCACCTCGGTCAGGCCCTCGCTGGAGAGCTCACGGACGGTCTCCCGGCTCAGCTCGAGGACGATACGGGTCGACTTGACGCTCATGTTCCTTCTCCCTTGCTTGGGGACGCGACCCCTGGCGGCGCCGCGCCCACGGTTTGGCTGACGACGGCCGCCGCGCGGCGGCCGTTCCACCCTCTAGTCCAGCGGCGTGCAGAGGCAGGTGGGCTGGCAGCTTCCCTGCTCCTGCACCAGGCTGTTGAGCACCCGGCAGATGCCGTAGTAGCCGGCCTGGGTGGTGGTTCCGGTGTCCACACCGCCGAAGGCGGCGCCCATGCCACCCGCGGTCAGCTCGCGGACGGTCTCGCGGCTGAGGCCCAGCTTGGCCCGCCGGCTCACAGCGGGATACCGGTGGTGCAGACGTCGACGCAGTTGCTGTAGCGAACGCTCTGGACCACGTGGGCGGGGTAGCTGGTGTCCAGGACCACGCAGTTGCCGCCGGTGCAGATGGTGCCGTCCCAACCGGTCACGGCCGGCTGGCCGCCCGCGACCCTGAGGTCGGAGCTGGACAGCTCGCGAACCGTCTCACGTGAGATGCCGAGACGGCGATGAGTGCCACCCATGTTGGATCCTCCGTTGCGGATGGCCCCGAGCCAGTCTCACGACCGCATCCCCAAGCCAACCCTTCCCATGCGCGCCGACGCTCGGCCGGGCGCCTTCCAGAGGTCAGTAGAACCGATCCGCCCGCGCCCGGTCAAGCGGCTGTCACAGCCCCGGCGGATGCGGCCGATGCGCCGGCGGCGCGGGGTCAGTGGCCCTGGGGTCCGGGGGGATGGGGCATGGGGATGGGGGTCAGGGTCTCCGGCCCCCGGACCAGCTCGTTGGCCAGGGCCACCGGGTCGACCGGGTCGAAGGGGTGGACCGCCGTGGCGTTGGGCTCGGTGCGGGGCGCGGGGAAGCTCTCCAGCTGGGGCTCGCCGCCCTCGTGCTTCATCAGCGGCAGCGGGATGCGGGCCTCGCCGGGCAGGTTGGCGGCCACCATCTGGGCCACGTCGGCGACGTCGATGGCCAGGTTCTGGCTGGTCGCCCCCTCCATCATCATGGTCAGGCAGAAGGGGCAGGCGGTGGCCACGAAGTCGGCGTCGACGGCCTCGGCGTGCTGCATCCGCTCGCGGTTGATCCGCTTGCCCAGCGTCTCCTCCATCCACATCCGCCCCCCGCCGGCGCCGCAGCAGAAGGCCTGGCGGCCGTGGCGGTGCATCTCGATCCGCTCCAGCCCGCCGATCTTCTCCAGCACCTGGCGGCCGGGCTCGTATATGGAGTTCCAGCGGCCCAGGTAGCAGGGGTCGTGGTAGGTCACCTTCTTGCCCCGCAGCGCGGCGTCGGTCTCGGGCGAGAGCTTGACCCGGCCCGCCTCGATGAGGGTCTGGATGAACTCGGTGTGGTGGATGACCTCGGCGTCGAACCCGAGCTGCGGGTACTCGTTCTTGATGGTGTTGAAGCAGTGCGGGCAGCCGGTCAGCACCTTCCTGACCTGGTAGCGCCTGAAGGTGCCGATGTTGGCCTCGGCCTGCTGCTGGAAGAGGTACTCGTTGCCGATGCGGCGGGCGGGGTCCCCGTTGCAGGTCTCCTCCCGGCCCAGGATGGCGAAGTCGACGCCGGCCGACTGGAGGATCCTGACGATCGAGGCCGCCACCTTCTGGTTGGCCTCGTCGAAGCTGGCCGCGCAGCCCACGAAGTACAGGTACTCCGCGTCGGGGTGCTCGGCGAAGGTCCTGACCCCCAGCCCCTCGGCCCACCTGCCCCGGTCCTGGTTGGAGAGCGCGTAGGGGTTGCCGCTGTTCTCGATGCTGCGCAGCGAGGACTCCGCCTGCTTGGGCAGGCTGGACTGTTCCAGGACCAGGGCCCGCCGCATGTCGGCGATCTTGGGCACATGCTCGATCAGCACCGGGCACTCGTTCATGCAGGCCCCGCACATGGTGCAGGACCACAGCGTCTCCTCCAGGATGGCGCCGCCGATCAGGGGCCGGTGGCCGTTGCCCGCCGCGAGCGCGTCGGAGACCTCGGCCCGCGCCCGGTCCTCGAGCCCGCTGATCTTGATCAGCTCCGGGGTGCGCTCGTGGAGGTGCTCGCGGAGGTCGAGGATCAGCATCTTGGGCGAGAGCGGCTTGTCGGTCAGGTAGGCCGGGCACTGGTCCTGGCAGCGGCCGCACTCGGTGCAGGTGTAGGTGTCGAGCAGGTGCTTCCAGGAGAAGTGCTCGATGCGGCTGGCGCCGAAGTGGTCGGCGTTCTCGATGTCCAGCTTGGGCAGGGCGCCGATGGGGTCGAGGTTGCGGAAGAAGATGTTCTCGATGGCCAGGTAGATGTGCTGGTGCTTGCTGCTGGGCAGGTAGCAGAGGAAGCCCAGGATGAAGAGCATGTTGGCCAGGATGAAGGCGTGGTGGACGACGTCGGCGTTGGCCCCGCCCGCGCCCAGCGCGCCGAGCAGCGCGGCGCCCACCTGGCTCACCGGCCGCCAGGCCCGGGAGGGGTCGGGGCCGTAGGCCGCGCTGCCGTCGAGCAGCAGCCGGCTGCTGGTGACCCCCAGCTGGGTCACGATGACCCCGGTGATCATCGAGAGGATGAAGAGGCCGTCGGTCTCGTTGCTGCCCTTGAAGCGCAGGGGGTGGATGAAGAGGCGGGCGTAGACCGCCATCGCCACCCCGGCCAGGACGACCACCGCGAAGGCGTCTTGGACCACGGCGATCAGGCTGTTGACCAGCGGCGGGTTGGGCTTGAAGCCGGGCAGCACGGCCTCGCCGAAAACCTGCACGATCGAGGTGCCGAGCAGGACGAAGCCGTAGAAGATGCCGAGGTGGAGGATGCCGGAGTACTTGCGCCGGACCATCCGGTCGTGGGCGCCGACGCCGGTGACCACCGCCAGCACCCGCTGGGGCAGGCGGTCGAAGCGGTTGTCCGGGCCGCCGATGCGCAGGACCGTGACGAACTCGCCGATGCGGAAGAGGAAGTAGGCGGCCGTCAGCACCAGGAGGGCGCCGGCCATGCTGGAGAAGAAGAACTGGGAGACGTCGGGCTGGCGGGCGGCGGCGGGCAGCGCGAGGACGCCGATCACCTCCCGCGGAACTCCGGCCTGCGCTTCTCCAGGAAGGCGCCGATGCCCTCGCGGGAGTCCTCCGTACCGCGCACCGCGACGAACTCCCGCAGCTCCACCCGCAGCGCCTCCTCCATCGGCCGGTCCAGCCCGTCGGCCACGGCCCGCTTGATCGCCGCCACCGCCAGCGGCGCGGCGCCGGCCAGCTTCTCCGCGGTGGCCCGGGCCTCGGCCATCAGCCGGTCGGCGGGCGCCACCCGGCTGACCAGGCCGATCTCCAGCGCCGTGGCGGCGTCGATCGGGTCGCCGCCGAAGAGCAGCTCCATGGCCCGGCTCTTGCCCACCAGCCGGGTCAGCCGCTGGGTACCGCCGAAGCCGGGGATGATGCCCAGCTTGATCTCCGGCTGGCCGAAGCTGGCCCGGTCGGAGGCGATCCGGATGTCGCCGGCCATGGCCATCTCGCAGCCGCCGCCGAGGCAGTAGCCGTTGACCGCCATGATCACCACCTTGGGCAGGCGCTCCATCAGCAGGGTCACCGCCTGCCCCTTGGCCGTGCGGTCGCCGACACGCTCCGGCGGGGTGGCCAGGAACTCGGTGATGTCGGCGCCGGCGACGAAGAACTTCTCGCCCGCCCCGGTGAAGATCAGGCAGCGCACCGACGGGTCGGCCTCGGCCAGCCTGAGCGCCGCCTCGATCTCCGCCAGGACCTGGTTGGAGAGCGCGTTGGCGGGCGCGTGGTCCACCGTCAGCGTCGCCACCGGGCCGTCGGTCTCGTATCTCACGAACTCCAAGGCGAGGGCAATTGTAAGTGCGAGGCTCACAGGAAAGCCACCGAAACTGACGGTGCAGTCAGGTGGCTGTGGCGGGCGCCGCCTCCCGCAGACCCTCGGCGGCGAACTGCTCCAGGTAGAGCTGGCTGTAGAGCCCGGCGTGGGCCAGCAGCTCGGCGTGGGTGCCGCGCTCGACCACCCGGCCGGCCCTGATCACCAGGATCTGGTCGGCGCGCAGGATGGTCGACAGCCGGTGGGCGATGGCCACCGTGGTGCGGCCCTGCATCAGGCGGGCGAAGGCCGCCTGGATCAGGCGCTCGGAGTGGGTGTCCAGCGCCGAGGTGGCCTCGTCCAGGATCAGGATGCGGGGGTCCTTGAGGAACACCCGGGCGATGGCGATGCGCTGCTTCTCGCCGCCCGACATGCGGTAGCCGCGCTCGCCGACCACGGTGTCCAGGCCCTCGGGCAGCTCGCGGACCCGGTCGGCCATGGCGGCCGCCTCGAGCGCCGCCCAGAGCTGCTCGTCGGTGGCCTCGGGGCGGGCGAAGGCCAGGTTCTCGCGCACCGTCGAGTGGAACAGGTAGGTCTCCTGGGTGACCATGCCGATGATCTCGCCGAGCGACTCCAGGGTGAGGTCGCGGACGTCGTGGCCGTCGATCAGCACCTCGCCGCCGAGCACGTCGTAGAGCCGCGGGATCAGGTAGGTGATGGTGGTCTTGCCCGCCCCGCTGGGGCCCACCAGCGCCACCAGCTGGCCCGCCTCGGCCCTGAAGCTGACCCCTTCGAGCGCCCTCTGGCCGCCGGCCACGTAGCTGAAGTCGACGTCGCGGAGCTCGACCTCGCCGCGCACCGCCTCGGGCGGCAGCGCGACGGCGCCCGGTTTCTCGGTGATGTCGTGGGGCAGGTCGAGGTACTCGAAGACGCGGTCGAAGAGGGCGAAGGCGCTGATCACCTCGATCTGCACCGTCAGCATCTGGCCGATCGGGAAGAAGAGCCGGCTCTGCAGCGTGGTGAAGGCCACCAGGGTGCCCAGCGTGACGGTGCCCGCCAGGAACGGCAGCCTGGCCCCGGCGCCGTGGTTGGCCAGCACCAGCCAGCCGGCGAGCAGGTAGATGAAGGCCGGGGCGATCGAGAAGAAGGTGCCGATGAAGGCGAAGAAGCGCCGGCCGATCATCTGCTGGCGGATGAAGAGCTTGGCCAGGCGGCCGTTCTCGCGCTCGAAGCGCTCCCGAGAGGCGCGCTGGCGGCCGAAGGTCTTGGTCAGCAGCACGCCGCTGACCGAGAGCGTCTCCTCGACCAGCACCGAGAGGTCGGCGAGCGTCTTCTGGGTGTCCTTGGAGACCTCGCGGCGGACGTTGCCGACCCGCACCGTCAGCCAGACGAAGATCGGTAGCAACCCCAGCGAGAGCAGCGTCAGGGCCGGCGACAGCACCCACATGGTGACCACCGTGGTGAGCAGGATGGCGACGTTGCCGAGCACGCTGCTGAAGGTGTCGGTGATCACCGACTGCACCCCGCCGACGTCGTTGGCCAGGCGCGACTGGATCTCGCCGGTGCGGGTGTCGGTGAAGAACTTCAGGGCCATCCCCTGGAGGTGGGCGTAGAGGCGGTCGCGCAGCTCGCGGATGACGTCCTGGCCGATGACCGTGGTGACGTAGGTCTGGACGATGCCCAGCAGGCTGGTGACGATCGGGATGGCGATCATGATCCCGACGTAGAGCAGCAGCCGCCGGAGCAGGTGGTCGGCCAGGGCCGGGGTGGCGCCGATCGTGAAGTGGCCGGCGGCGTCGGTGGCGGTGGCCGGCTTGAGGACGTCGTCGAAGATCGCCTTCTGCATCAGGGGGTTGACCACCCCCAGCCCGGCGCCGAGCAGGATCAGCACCGACGCCGCCGCGACCTGCCCCAGGTGGGGCCGGAAGAGCGCGGCCACCCGCCGCAGGTTGGCCGGGCGCAGGACCTCGCGGCCGGCCTCCTTGTCGACGTCCATCCGCCACCCGGGACCGACCGGGCCGCCGCGGACGGCGCCGCCTCTCAGCCCCACCCGGCGAGCCTCGTCGTGACCATCGCCCAACCCTACCGAGAAGGGGCGGGCGCGTCATTCCCCGGATGGGGGGTTGGCCCGGCGGCCGCCATCGACAGCCGCCGGGGCCGGGGTCAGAGGACCGCCCCTAGTAGACGCAGAGGCAGGTCTGGTTGAGTCCGGGGACCGAGAAGAAGATGTTGCAGATGCAGTCGGTGATCGGCGTGCTGTGGATCACCGGGGTGGGGCAGCCGCCGCTGCAGACCACGCTGGCCGCCCCGGCGGCGACGCCGGGCAGCTGGGTCTCGCCCAGGTCGCGGATGGTCTCGACGTTCAGGCCGAGCCTGGTCCGCGCGCTCATGCCGGCGGCGGGGTGACGCAGACCAGGCAGCTGTTGACCTGCTGCGACGCCAGGCAGTAGCACTCGCTGAGCCGCAGCGTGCTGGTCGGCATACAGGTCTCGGTGCGGCAGCCGGCGCTCTGGCCGCCGGCGGCGTCGGGCATCTGGAACTCGTTGAGCTCGCGCAGCGTCTCGCGGTGGACGCCGAGCTTCCTGGCGCGTTGAGTCATCCTTCCTCGATCTCCTTCCCTGGCCGGCGGGGCACCCGGATGGGGCCACCCTGGAAAGCGCCGGCCTGCGCCCGAACATACCGCGAGGCGACCGCCGGCCGCAACCGGCGGCCGGGCACACGCCTAGAGGACGGTGCGGTAGACCTCCTCGAGCTCGCCGGCCCCCCCCGGGCGGCGCAGGTTGAAGGCCGCGCCGGTGTCGGCCAGGGCGTCGGTGGCCAGCGCCGCCAGGGCGCCGGCGCCGACGCCGACCTCGGTCAGGCGGCGAGGCAGGCCGAGGTCGGCGAGCAGCGACTCGATGCCCTCGACCAGCGCGCCGGCGGCGCTCTCGTCGGAGGCGGAGTCCGCCGCCAGGCCGGCGGCGCGGGCGGCCTCGGCGTAGACCGGCGCGCAGGTGGCCAGGTTCCAGCGCAGTCCGGGCGGGCTGAGCAGCGCGACGCAGACGCCGTGGTGGAGGCCGAAGTGGGCCCCCAGGGGGTGGGCCAGGGCGTGGATCACCCCGTAGGGCGTGGTCGAGAGCGAGAAGCCCATGGAGCAGGCGGCGGCGAGCATCTGGCCGCGGGCGACCAGGTCGCCGGGGTCCTCGGCGGCGCGGCGCAGGTGGCGGCGGGCGACCCGCAGGACGTGGTGGGCCAGGGCGTCGTTGAAGGGCTGGCGCCGGGTGGAGTGGATGACGTCCAGCGCGTGGGCCACGGCGTCCATGCCGGTGGCGGCGGAGAGGCGGGCCGGCAGGCTGACCGTCAGCTCGGGGTCGAGGATCGCCAGCACCGGGGTGAAAGCGGCCTGGACCAGAGGGATCTTGCGCCGGCTGGCGTGCTCCGAGATGACGGCGGCGAAGCTGGTCTCGGAGCCGGTGCCGGCCGTGGTGGGGATGGCGATGATCGGCCGCAGGGCCCCCGCGGAGTTGGGCGTGAGGTGGTCCGCCAGGGTCCCGCCGGCCACCAGCAGGAGGTCGATCAGCTTGGCCGCGTCCATCGCGCTGCCGCCGCCCAGCCCGACGAAGAGGTCGGGGTCGAACTCCCGCGCCGCCGCCACCCCGGCGTCGACGACCTCGGTCGAGGGATCGCTCTCCACGCCGTCGAAGACCAGCACCTCGATGCCCTCGGCGCGCAGCGAGTCGGCCGCCCGGCCGGCGACCCCCGAGGCGGCCATGAAGGGGTCGGTGACCAGCATCGCCCGGGTGGCGCCCAGCCCCCGGGCCTCCTTGCCCAGCCGCGACAGGCGGCCCGGCCCGAAGGTCACCCGCGAGGGCGCGCGCCAGACGAACTGGAGGTCAGGGCGGTAGGTCACCGGCGCGGCCCCACCACGCGTGCGGACGGCGCCGCCTCGCGCCGGCCGGCCGGCACCGGGAGGGCGGTCAGGGCTTGAGCACCACCTTCATGGCCTCGCGCGACTCGAACAGCTCGTAGCCCCGCAGCGCGTCGTCCAGCGGCAGGCGGTGGCTGATGATCGCCTCGGGGTCGATCTGGTGCTCGCGGATCATCCTCAGCGCCTCGTCCCAGTGCCCCACCACGTTGGCGGTGCCGCAGAACTTGAGGTCGATGCCCTTGACGAACATCATCTGCAGCGGCATCGTGGCCTCCGGCTCGGAGTGCACCCCGATGACCGCGATGCGGCCGCCGAAGCGGACCATGTCGAAGGTTGGGATCAGGGCCTGGGAGCCGCCGACGCACTCCAGCACCACGTCGGCGCCGCCGGCCTCGGTGGCGTCCTGCAGGGCCACCACCGGGTTGGTCTCCTTGAGGTTGAGCGGGATGGCGCCGAAGCCCTCGGCCATCTCCAGGCGCTGGTCCACGGAGTCGATGGCGTAGATCCGGGCCGGCTTGTAGGTCCGGGCCGCCTGGATCGCGAACAGCCCGACCGGGCCGCAGCCGACGACGGCCACGGTGTCGCCCTCCTGGATCCGGGCCTCGGCGGCGACGTGGACCCCGGTGGAGAGGATGTCGCCGGCGAACAGCGCCTGCTCGTCGGTCAGCTCGGGGCCGATCTGGTGCAGGGCGAGGTCGGCGTTGGGGATGCGGACGTACTCCGTCTGGCCGCCGTTGACGTCGCCCAGGAAGATGCCGTAGCCGAAGACCCGGGCGTCCTGGCACTGGCCCTGCTGGCCGCGGACGCAGAACCAGCACCTGCCGCAGGGGATGATGAAGCTGGCCAGGGCCCGGTCGCCGGGCTTGAAGCCCCTGACCTCCGGCCCGACCTCCTCGACCACCCCGATGAACTCGTGGCCGATGATGTTGCCCGGCATCATCCCGGGGATGCGGCCGCTGAGCACGTGCAGGTCGGAGCCGCAGATCGCGGTGGTGGTGACCTTGAGCAGCGCGTCGGTGGGCTCCTCGATGGTCGGCTTGGGGACGTCGGTCAGCTCCAGCTTGCCGATCTCGACAAAGGTGACAGCGCGCATCTCTTCTCCCGTGCCTGGCGTTGAGCCCGGGCCACCTCCTCACCCAGGCGAGGCCGAGCGCCTATGATCCGCTCCCTGGGAGCGGTTTGGATGCGAATCATAGGTCTAACCGGCGGCATCGGGTCCGGCAAGAGCACCGTCACCGGGATGCTGCGCGACCTCGGCGCGGCGGTGGTCGACGCCGACGAGGCGGCCCACGCGGTGCTCCTGCCGGGCTCCGAGGGGGCGGAGGAGGTGGCCGCGGGCTTCGGCCCGGAGGTCACCGACGAGGCCGGCCGGATCGACCGCCAGCGCCTCGCCGACATCGTCTTCAACGACGAGGCGGCGCGGGCCCGGCTCAACGCCATCGTCCACCCCCGGGTCCAGGCCTGGATGGCCGAGGCCGTCGCCGAGGCGGGCCGGCGGGGGGTCGAGACCGTCGTCCTGGACGTCCCTCTGCTCTACGAGAACGGCCTCGATGCCGGCACCACCGAGGTCTGGGTGGTCTGGGTGCCGGAGGCGCTGCAGGTCGCGCGGGCGGTGGCCCGGGGGATGCGCGAGGACGACGCCCGGGCCCGGATCGCGGCCCAGATGCCGCTGGAGGAGAAGCGCCGGCGGGCGGCCCGGGTCATCGACAACTCGGGGTCCAGGGACGCCACCCGGGCCCAGGTCCGCGCCGCCTGGCGTCAGTGGCAGACCGGCTGAAGCGAGCGGGTCCCCTGGCAGGTGGCCTGCCAATTGCACATGCTCGGCAGCAGGCTGTAGCTGCAGCCGGCGTTGCTCCAGGGCCCGGCCCCGGCGGCGCCGAGGTCCTCCGCCGCCAGCTCTCGCACCGTCTCCCGGTGCAGGCGCAGCCCGAACTTGGATCGTGTCATACCTTGCTCCTTTGTGGCCCGCGCGGGCGGGCGAACCCTTCCCAGGCCGCGCCGGCGCCGGTACCCCGGGCGGGCGGCCGCATCACCGGTCAGGCTACCTCAGCCGACCTCCCAACGGAAGAGGCGGGTGGCCAGGAAGACCGCGATCAGCACCCAGACGGCGATGCCCAGGAGGTCGCCGCGGATGGTCCAGAGGCTGGCCCCGTCGACGCTGACGCCGCGGATGGCGTCGGTCAGGAAGGTCAGGGGCAGGTAGTCGCTGATCCGGTGCAGCCAGTCGGGCTCGCCGTTGCGGGAGAAGAACACCCCCGACAGGAACATCATCGGCAGGACCACGATGTTGGCCAGCGCGGGCACCGCGTCCTCGCTCTTGGCGTAGCCGGCGATGGCGAAGCCGATGGCGATGAAGATCCCCGAGCCGAGGATCGCCACCGCCAGCAGGATCAGGGCGTTGCCGTTCATGTGGAACTTGAAGAACAGCAGGGCCACGCTGAGCAGGATCACCACCTGGGCCGCCGACATGATCATCCGGGTGCCGACCTGGGCAACCATGAAGTCGGTGATGTTCATCGGCGTGGCCATCAGGCGGCGGAGGATGCCGGTGCGCTTCATCGCCACCAGCGCGAAGCCGACGCTGAAGATGCCGGTCTGCATGATCGACAGGGAGATGATGCCGGGGACCAGGAAGTCGACGTAGGTCAGGTTCTTGCCGCTGACCGGCTGCTCCTGGACCAGGATCGGCGGCGGGGTCCCGCTGGCGAAGTGCTGGAGGTTGTCGAAGACCCGCTGGACCACCCCGCCGGCCACCGCGGTGTCCTGGGGACGGGCCTGGTTGGTGTACTCGGTGATGGTCACCGGCCTGGTCGTGGCGTCGCCGGCGAAGCTCGGGGGCAGGTCGGCCGGCAGCACCACCACGAGGTCGACGTCGCCGTTCTTGAGCGCCGCCCGCTCGGCGTCCAGGGCGCCCTGGCTGACCTTCAGCACCGGCACCGCGTGGAGCGCCCTGATGATCTGCTGGCTGCCGCCGTTGTGGGCGTCGTCGACCACCGCGACCCGCTCGGAGACGCTGCCGCCGAGGTTCAGCAACCCGAAGATGACCATGATCAGGAGCGGCACCAGCAGGCTGAAGAACATCGCCGAGCGGTTGCGGGCGTAGGCCTTGAGCGACGAGATCAGGAGGGCGGGGAAGGCGCCGGTGATCACTCCTCCCGCAGCTCCTTGCCGGTGAGGTCGATGAAGACGTCCTCGAGGCTGGCCAGGCGCTCCACCTTGTGGCTCTCGAAGCCCCGGCCGATCAGCGCCTGGACCAGGTTGTCGGGGGTGTCCAGGGCCACGATCCGGCCCTCGTCCATGATCGCCAGGCGGTCGCAGAGGGTCTCGGCCTCGTCCATGTAGTGGGTCGTCAGCACGATCGTGCGACCCTCCCGGCGCAGGGTCAGGGCCAGCTCCCAGAGGTTGCGCCGGGCCTGGGGGTCGAGGCCGGTGGTGGGCTCGTCGAGGAACAGCACCCGTGGCTCGTTGACCAGCGCGGTGGCGATCGAGAAGCGCTGCTTCTGCCCGCCGGAGAGCTTGGTGACGTAGGCCTTGGCCTTCTCCACCAGGTCGACCTTGCGCAGCAGCTCCAGGGCGTCGACCTTGCGGCCGTAGATCGCGGCGAAGAGGTTGATCAGCTCGACCAGGTTGAGGTTGTCCATGAAGGCCGACGACTGGAGCTGGACCCCGATCAGGCTCTTGACCCCCCGGGGGTCCCGGCGGACGTCGATGCCGGCCACCACCACCTCGCCGGAGTCGGCCTCGCGGAGCCCTTCGAGGATCTCCACGGTGGTCGTCTTGCCCGCGCCGTTGGGGCCCAGGATGCCGAAGATCTCGTGCTCCCGGACCTCGAAGGAGATGCCGTCGACGGCGACCAGGGCGGGCGGGTAGGTCTTGCGCAGGTCGGCGACCCTGATCGCCAACCCGGCCGCGAACGCGGGGTCGAGACCGGTGGCGGCGATCGCGGGGCTGGCGGGGCTCAAGGGGCGCCTCGGGTGGGGGTGGGTGGGCACCTGAGAGGATACCCGCCAAGTTCTTTACCGCTCCTTGACCCATCACGGTCCGGGCGGGCCCAGAATGAGGGCGCGATGGTCGCCGTCGGGGCCAGGTCTGGGGGCGGGCTGCCTGCCCCCTTCAGGAAGGAGGGCCTGATCCAACGCATCGCCCCCTTCGTCGCCGGAGGCGGGCTGGGCCTCCTCCTGCTCACCGACGGCGAGAGCGTGGCCCGGCCCAACCTCCTGCTGCTGGCGCTGCTGGCCTGCTTCGCGGCGACCCTGGCGGTGGGCTTCCAGCCGCTCTCCCGGCTGCCCCACGAGGTCAAGTCGGTGCCCCTGGTGGCCTACATCCTGCTCTGCGTCTGGCCCATGCCGGCCGCGATGCCGGCGTTCGCCGGCCGGGTCCTGGGGGCGGCCCTGCTCTGCGCCGCGCTGACCGCCGGCCTGATGGCGCCCTGGACCCGCCTGCCCCGCTGGGTCCAGGGCCTGCCGCCGCTGGCCGGGCTGCTGGGGGTGCTGATGTTCCGCCTGATCACCCCCAACCCCAGCCTGGCCTTCCCGCTGACCGCCCTGCTGCTGCTCTGGCTGGCGCTCAACCACGACCGCCGCGAGGTGGTGATCGGCGCCGTGATCGCCCTCCTGGCCTTTCTCGCCCCGCCCGCCAACGGCGCGCCTTACCACCTCGCCGAGGGGCTCCTCTACGGCACCCTGTCGCTGCTGATCAGCTTCCGGGTCCACACCCTGGTGGACCAGGCCCGGGAGTACGCGATGGCGGTCGCGGCCGTCGACCGGGTGATGCGCCGGATCGCCGCCGGGCGGCCCGACGACGCCCGCACGGCGGTCTGCGACGCGGCCCTGGAGCTGGTCGGAGCGGCCTCGGCGGTGCTCTTCGAGCCCGAGGGCGGCCGCCTCCTGGTGGTCACCGCGTCGGCCTCCGGCAGCAGCCTGCCCAACCTCCGCCTGACCCTCGACGGCCGCGCCGAGGACGCCACCGGCCAGACCCTGGGACGCGCCGTCCGCCCCTACTCCGCGGTCGACGCCTTCAACAACAACCGGCCGGTGTTCCACGAGGAGATGACCCTGCCGCCGCGGATCGCGGCGATGGCGGTCAAGACCCGGAGCATCGCCTCGCTCTCCCAGCCGGTGGTCCGCGACGGCCGGCCGGTGGGGGTGCTGGCGATCGCCTGGCCGCGCCGGATGAGACATCTGCCCCAGCGCATCGCCCAGCGCGTCGAGATGCTGGCCGAGGAGGCCTCGGTGGTGCTCTACCAGGCCGCCGCGACCAAGCGCCTGGCCGAGATGGCGGCCAGCGACCCGCTCACCGGCCTGCCCAACCGGCGCGAGTTCGACCGCCTGCTCCAGACCACCCCGGAGGGGCCCTACGCGCTGCTGGCGATCGACCTCGACGATCTCAAGGGGATCAACGACGCCTACGGCCACGAGGCCGGCGACGCCGCGCTGCGGGCGGCGGCCGACGTCATGCCGGCCAGCCTGCGCCGGGGCGACGTGATCGCGCGGATCGGCGGCGACGAGTTCGGCGCGGTGCTCCACCAGGCCTCCCTGGAGGAGGCCGCCACGGTCGCCGAGCGGATGCGCCAGGCGATGCACGCCGTCGGCCTGGCCCAGGGGGCGCTGCGCATCAGCGTCGGCTGCGCGGCGGCCCCCGCCGGGACCCCGGCCCGCCGCACCTGGGCCCTGGCCGACCGGGCCCTCTACAGCGCCAAGGAGGCCGGCCGCGACCGGGTCGCCCGCGCCGACAGCGCCGACCTCGGCCAGGCCAGCCGCCGCTCCGCCGACAGCTGGGTGGCGGAGATCGTGGGGGCCCGGGCGATCGAGTCCGTGTTCCAGCCGATCTGCCACCTCGGCGACCGCCGGGTCTTCGCCTACGAGGCCCTGGCCCGGCCCGCCGGCTCGCCGTCGATGGGCAGCGTCGAGAGCCTCTTCGCCGCCGCCCACCGGCTGGGCTTCGACCGCGACCTCGACTGGCTCTGCCGCCGCTCCGCCCTGCACCACGCCCAGGGCCTGCCGCCGCGCTCGCTGATCTTCCTCAACGTCGGCATCGCCAGCCTGCTCGACCCCCTCCACGACGTCGACCAGATGCTGCTCCTGCTCCAGTGGACCGACCGCGAGCCCCACGACCTGGTGCTGGAGATCACCGAGCGCGACGCCGTCCGCGACGTCGGGCGCCTGGAGGAGGTGATGGCGGAGTACCGCGCCGCCGGCTTCCGCTTCGCCGTCGACGACGTGGGCCAGGGGCACTCCACGCTGGAGGTGCTGGCCGCGGCGGTGCCGGAGTTCGTCAAGATCTCCTCGCACTTCGCCCGCAACGGCGCCCACCCCGGCCCGCACTCCGCGATCCGGGCGGTGGTGACCTTCGCCCGCGCCACCGGGGCCCAGGTCATCGCCGAGGGGCTGGAGTCGGAGCTCAACGTCGACCTGATGGCGGAGCTGGGGGTGGAGCTGGGCCAGGGTTACCTGCTGGGCCGGCCGGACAGCCCCCGCGGGCTCCTGGCGGCGGCCGGCGGCAAGGCCGGACGCGGCCTGCGGGTGGTCGGCTGAGGGCGGCGACCTCGGCGGCGTCCGGGCTGGCCGCCGCCTAGAGCTCGCCGGTGACCCCGGCAGCGACCAGGGCTTCGATCTCCGCGTCGGTGTATCCCAGCTCCGCCAGCACCGCCCGGCTGTCCTCCCCGAGCTTCGCAACCCTGGGGTCGGCGCCCTCGCCCAGGCGCACCATCGGCGCCGGCCGGGGGATGCCGTCGGCGGTCTCCCGCCACAGGCCGCGGGCGGCCGCGTGGGGGTCGGCCATGGCCTCCGCCAGGGAGTTGACCGGCTCCAGGCAGACGTCGCGGTCGCCGACCAGCGCCAGCCACTCGGCGCGGGTGCGGCCGGCGATCACCGCGGCGGTGTCCGCCACGGCCTCGGGGTCGAACTGGCGCTCGACCAGGTCGGGCCGGTCGACCAGGTCGCAGAAGGCCCGCCAGAACTTCGGCTCCAGCGCCGCCAGCGCCATCCAGCGGCCGTCGCCGGCGCGGTAGAGGTGGTAGCAGGGATTGCCCCCGTTGAGGTGCATCGCGCTGGGCCCCGACGGCTCGCCGCCGGCCAGGTCGCGCAGCGCGTGGACCGCCACGAAGGCGCTGACGGCGTCGAACATCGAGACGTCGAGGTACGCGCCGCGCCGCGCCGGGTCACGCTCGCGGGCCAGCAGCGCGGCCAGCACCGAGAGCGCGCCGTTCATCCCCCCGCCGCCGAGGTCGGCGACCTGGAAGCCGGGGATGGCCAGCTCGCCGGCGGCGGTGCCGGTGATCCCCTGCAGCCCGGCCAGGGAGATGTAGTCGAGGTCGTGCCCGGCGCGCTGGGCGTAGGGCCCGTCCTGGCCGTAGCCGGTGATGGCGCAGTACACCAGGCCCGGGTTGCGCGCACTCAGCACCTCGAAGCCGACGCCCAGGCGGTCCATGACCCCGGGGCGGAACGACTCCACCACCACGTCGGCGCCGTCGGCCAGGCGCAGGAAGGCGTCGCGCCCCTCGGGCCGCTTGAGGTCCAGGCGGAGGCTGCGCTTGCCCCGGTTGAGGGCGCCGAACATCACCGACGAGTGCCCGGCCATGGGCGGCATCCAGCGCATGTAGTCGCCGGCCCCGGTGTCCTCGACCTTGACCACCTCGGCGCCGAGGTCGGCCAGCACCCAGGTGGCGAAGTCGCCGGGCAGCAGCCGGCAGAGGTCGACCACCCGCATCCCGGCCAGGGGCGCGCGTGCCGGCTGAGTCATCGGGAGGCCGGGGTCATCGCGGGACCCGGGTCACCGCGCCGAGAAGACCAGGCGCTCGCCGTCCCGCTCGCGCCGGAGCAGGCCGTCGCGCTCCAGCAGCACCACGTGGCCGATGATCTCGCGCACCGCGAGGTGGGTGTCGTTGGGCTTGATCGCCGGCCAGACCCGCTCGACCAGCCCGAAGACGGTGGCCGGCGCCTGGCCCAGGAAGCCCAGCACCTTGGCGGCGCGGTCGTCGTGGTGGCGGAGGATCTCGTCGACCCGCCCGGCGAGGTCGGTCATCTCGTGGCCGTGGCCGGGATAGACCACCCGCGCCGGCAGGTCGCGCACCTTGAGCAGCGAGTCGACGTAGTCCGGAAGGCCGCTGCGCAGGTTCTCCGGGTCGTAGTCGTAGACGTCGGGGTTGGGGGTGATGTGGCGGAGCACGTGGTCGTTGGCCAGGTAGGTGCCGTCGGCGTCGTCGAAGAGGGTGATCAACCCCTCGGTGTGGCCCGGCGCCTCGATCACCCGCAGCCGCCGGCCGCCGGCCTCGACCAAGTCGCCCTCGCCGACCAGCCGGTCGCTCTCCACCGAGACCGCCGAGGCGGCGATGAAGCGCCAGGTCTGCTCGTTGGCCTCGAAGAGGTGCTCGGGGATGCCGAAGGCGGCCCCGTGGCGCTTGAGGTCGCCGCGCCACTCTCGGGCGCTCTCCTCCCAGCGGGCCATCAGGGGGCCGTCGACCCGGCTGCTGACCACCGTCGCCCCGCTCCGCTGCTTGACCTCGTGGGCCAGGCCGAAGTGGTCGATGTGGCGGTGGGTCAGGACGACCTGGCGGAGGTCGGCCAGGCGGTGCCCGGCGCGGCTCATCAGGGCCTCCAGGTCGTCGATGGTGAAGCCCAGGCGGGAGCCGGTGTCGACCAGCGTCAGGGGCTCGCCGATCAGCAGGTAGGTGTTGACGAAGCCGACGTCGAAGGGCACCGGGCAGCTCAGGCAGACCAGGTCGTCGGCGAGGCGGCTGACGCCCGCCCGGGGCTGGAGCCGGAAGCTCGCCGACTCGGCGGCGGTCGCGGGCTGGGCCAATGGTGCTCCTCCAGGATGCCGCCCCGCGGGTTGGCGCGTGCGCGCGGGGCGGGTGCGGCCCGCTGGTGATGATGCACCCTGGCGGCGGTCTGGCGCAGCGCGTCAGACCAGGCTCCGATAATTGATCGGTGGACGACATCGACGCCCTGCTCGACGCCCGGACGGTCGCCGTCGTCGGCCTCAGCCCCGACCCCGGCCGCGCCTCCCACGAGGTCGCCGGCTATCTCCGGGACCACGGCTACCGGATCGTCCCGGTCAACCCCAACGTCGAGGCGGTGCTGGGCCAGCGGGCCTATCCGAGCCTGGCCGAGGTGCCCTTCGCGGTCGACCTGGTCGACGTCTTCCGGCGTCCCGAGCACCTCGCCGGGATCGTCGACGAGGCCATCGCCAAGGGCGTCGCCGGGGTCTGGGGCCAGCTCGGGGTGGTCGACCAGGAGGCCGCCGCGCGGGGCCGGGCGGCCGGGCTGCGGGTGGTCATGGACCGCTGCCTGATGGTCGAGCACCGGCGGCGGCGGGGCTGATGCGCAACCTTCGCGCGGCGGCCGCAGCCTGATGCGCAACGACCAGTACTCGTCGCTGCTCAACCGGATCGCCGACCTGCTGGAGATCCGCGGCGAGGTGTTCTTCAAGATCCGCTCCTACCGCGAGGCGGCCCGGCAGATCGACGAGCTGGCGGAGCCCATCGACACCCTGATGGCCGAAGGGCGCCTGAGCCAGGTCCACGGCATCGGCAAGGCCATCGCCGACAAGCTGGCGGAGTACGGCCAGGCCGGCCGCTCCGAGTACCTGGAGAGGATCGAGCTCGAGGTGCCCCCCGGGCTGCTCGACTTCCTGCGGATCCCCGGCCTCGGCCCCCGCACCGCCAAGGACATCTACGACGCCACCGGGGCGACCACCCTGGACGATCTCCAGCGGGCCCTCGACGACGGCCGCATCCGCCAGGTGCCCCGGATCAAGGCCAAGACCGAGGAGAACATCCGCAAGGGGCTGCTGGCGCTGCGCGGCCGGGGCGAGGGCCCCCGCACCCTGCTCCACGTGGCGATGGCCACCGCCCAGCGCTTCGTGGCGGCCCTGGAGAGGCTGCCGGAGGTCGAGCGCATCGCGCCCGCCGGCTCGCTGCGGCGGCGCGCCGAGTCGATCGGCGACCTCGACCTGGTGGTCGCCGCGCGCGCCGCCGCGCCAGTGATGGCGGCCTTCTGCGAGCTGCCCGAGGCCGCCGAGGTCCTGGCCCGGGGCGAGACCAAGTCCAGCATCCGCACCCCCGAGGGGGTGCAGGTCGACCTCCGGGTGGTGGCGCCGGAGCACTTCGGCGCCGCCCTGGTGTACTTCACCGGCAGCAAGGCCCACAACGTCAAGATGCGGGCCCTGGCCCTGCGCCAGGGGCTGACGCTGAACGAGTACGGGCTGGCCCGGCTGGCGCCGGAGGATGACCCGGCCGCTGACGCGGATGGGGCCGGGGACGGGGCCATCCCGGCGGTCGCCGCCACCGCCGAGGCGCCCGCCGCCACCGCCGAGGCGCCCGCCGCCAGGGCCGAGCCGGCCGCCGCTGCACCCGAGCCCGGTGGAGTCACCGTGGGCGGCAAGCGGTCGCGCGCGGTGGTGGCCAGCCCGGAGGAGCTGCCCAGCGCCACCGAGGAGGAGGTCTATGCCGCGCTCGGCCTGGCCTGGGTGGCCCCGGTGCTGCGCGAGGACCGGGGCGAGATCGCCCTGGCCGCCGAGAAGCGGCTGCCGCGCCTTTTGGACCTCGCCGACGTCCGCGGCGACCTCCACAGCCACAGCACCCAGAGCGACGGCCGCAACACCATCGAGGAGATGCTGGAGGCCGCCGCCCAGCGCGGCTACGCCTATCTGGCGATCACCGACCACTCGCGCTCCGCGGGGATCATCACCGGCATCGAGGGCGCCCGCTACCGCGAGCAGATCGAGCGCGTGCGCGAGGCGGGGGCCAGGGTCGAGGCGCGCCACCCCGGCTTCCGGACCCTGGCCGGGGTCGAGGCCAACATCCTCCCCGACGGCTCCCTCGACGTCCCCGACGAGATCCTCGCCGACCTCGACGTGGTGGTGGCCTCGGTCCACTCCAACTTCAACCTCTCCCGCGAGGACCAGACCGCCCGTATCTGCCGCGCCGCGCTGAGCCCCAACGTCGACATCCTGGGCCACCCGACCGGCCGCAAGATCGAGCACCGGCCGCCCTACGACGTCGACCTGGAGGAGGTCTTCAAGGCCGCCCTGGCCGGGGGCACCGCCGTCGAGATCAACGCCAACCCCCACCGCCTCGACCTCGGCGACGTCTTCGCCCGCCGGGCCCGCGACCTGGGCCTCAAGCTGGCGATCGGCTCCGACTCCCACCACACCCGCGAGCTCGACCACATGGAGTTCGGGGTCTACGTCGCCCAGCGGGCCTGGCTCCAGCCCGACGACGTGCTCAACTGCTGGGACGCCGGCCGCCTCCTGGCCCACCTCGGCCGAAGCTGAGCCCAGCTTTTCTTTACACCGCCTTGACCCGGTTCGTGCCGGCCGGCGTTGTATAACGTGGGAAAAGGAGCCAGCACGGTGCAGGAAATCGTCATCAAGGTGCCGGCCCCCTTCGCTGGGACCGATCTGCTCGGCTTCTCCGCCCGGTATCCGGAGCAGGAGCTGAACGTGGCGCTGCGCGACGTCACATTTTTCATCGAGGGTCAGCCCGACCTGGTCGGCCGGCTCTGGCCCCACCTGGCCCGGTTCCCGGAGACCAGCCGGCGGGCCGGCGAGGGCTACCTCTGGACCGACCCGGTGCTGATCTCCGACGAGCTGGCGGTGATGTCCTTCCGGGACCGCTCGGCCGAGCTGGAGCCCGGCGACGCCGCCCACCGGTACTTCGCCAACATGCTCCAGCCGCTGGCCCTGCCCTTCCTGCGCGACTGCGTCAGGGTCGCCAACCTGCGTCTGGCCGAGGAGTTCGAGCTGACGCTGACCCGCGCCGACGACGTCCTGGCCCGGATCAGGCTGGGCCTGGCCCAGGTGGTGCCGGAGAACGGCACCGTCAGCCTGGTGGCCTGAGGGTCAGGCCGCCGGCTCAGGAAGGGCTGGGGCTGGGGACCGGGCTGGCCGAGGCGGCCGGGCTCGGTGAGGCCACCGGGCTGGGCGAGGCCGCCGGGCTGGCGGAGGCGGCCGGGCTGGGCGAGGCGAGGGGGCTCGGCGACGATACGGGCGACGCGCCCGGGCTGGCCGCGGCGCCGGCGGAGGGCGACGGGCTGGCCGTCACCAGCGTCTCACCGGAGACCACGGCGCTGTGGCGGTTGAGGTTCAGACCGATCGGCACCACGACGATCCCCAGCGCGGTGACGACGAGGAATGAGACGGCGCCCCACTCGCGGCGCAGGAAGTCGCTGTTCAAGAAAGGAACCCCTCAGGAGCTTCGAGCGCTCGCGCGCCGCGCGTCAAGATCGGCAGGAAGTGTACCAGCGCGAGGCCGGCAAGGCTGGGCGAAACTAGTCCGGCTCGACCACGCCCTCTTCCTCGCGGTGGCGCATGTTGAGGATCCGGACGAAGTCCTGGGCCCTCGCCAGCGCCTTCCAGCGCTCCGGGAAGAAGTCCTGGGCGATGATCTTGCGCTCGGGCAGTTGGACCACCGTCACGCACCACTTGTTGAGGGTGTGCTCGACCTCCACGGCGTAGTCGCCCTCCTCATTGAGGTAGCGAACATTCCGCTCTTCGTCGCGGCGGCGGGTACGGTCCATGGCCATGGCTGCGAATTCAAACCCAAATACATGTGGAGGTGAGAGTGGTGCCCTGTGAGCACCGGGCGATTCTAGCACCGGAGGGCGCCTCCCCCAATTCAAAAAGGGCCGTCAGCCGGTCGGCGGAGGGGTGTCCGGAGGGCTCTCCAGCAGCTCTCTGAGGTAGGCGTCGATTTCCGCGCGGAACTCCGGCCGGGCGCGCCCCAGGGCGATCGAGGTCTTGAGGAAGCCGGGGATGGTGCCGACGTCGAAGTAGTCACCCTCGTAG
>DASZGP010000047.1:0-5300 GCA_035938695.1 Candidatus Dormiibacterota bacterium
CGGCGACCTCAACGTCGCCGGGATCCAGGTGGTCGGCGGGCCGGGGGCCCTGGTGCCGACCTCCAGCCCGGCGCCCAACACCACGGTGACGCTGCCGCTGGTGACCAGCGAGGCCCGGGTCGACGTCATCCTCAACCAGCAGGGCCCGGCGCCCTCCGGTGGCGGCATCTCGGTCGACGCGGTCGCGATCCGGGTCACGGTGGTGTTCGGCACGCTCTACTCCTCGAGCACCGCGCGGATCGGCCACGCCGACGCCAGCGCCACCTGCCAGACCCCGGCGGTGGGCCACTCGGCGTCGATCTGCCCGCTCGGCCTGGGGCCGTGCGCCCAGCCGGTCGTCCTCCCCGTGGCGGCGCGCCTCTAGCCGGCCGGCGCTCCCCCGGCGCGCCGGGGCCGGCCCAACCGGGTGCCGGCAACCGACGCCAGGTAGGCGGCGAAGGCCACCGCGGTGATGAAGAAGCTGGGCGGATAGGGGACGTAGAAGGCCACCGCCAGCCCGGCCCAGACGAAGCCCACCGCGAGCGCCGCCGAGAGCGTCAGCCCCAGGTAGGGGCGAGCGGTCAGGTTCTGGGCGATCGCCGCCGGGGTGACCATCAGGGCGAAGATCAGCAGTGCCCCGACCGCCTGCACCGCCTCGGCCACCGTGGCGCCGACCAGGGCCAGGAAGAGCAGGTTGAGCAGCGTCACGGGGACCCCACGGGCCGCCGCCACGTCGGGGTCGACGCTGGCCAGCAGGAGCGGGCGGCAGATCGCGATCAGGGCCAGGCTGGTGGCCACGCCGGCCCCGCTGGCGGTCGCCGCCTGGCCCGGTTGCAGGCTGAGCATCGAGCCGAACAGGACGCTGATGCCGACGATCCCACCGGCGCCGCTGCGGGCGGTGGTGTAGAGGCTGAGGCACAGCACCCCGACGCCCAGGACCCAGGCGAAGACGGTGCCGATGGCCACGTCGCGGCCCCGCGCCCGGCCGCCCAGCGAGCCCACCACCACCGCGCCGGCGATGGTGCTGCCGAAGACCGCGCCCAGCAGCGGCAGGCCGGCGAGCAGCCCGCCGAGGCCGCCGGTGAAGGCCACGTGGCCGAGGGCGTCGCTGGTGAAGACCTGGTTGCGGAGGACCACGAAATAGCCGATCAGGCCGGCCGACAGGGCGATGCAGCCGCCGGCCACGATCGCGTAGCGCATGAAGTCGTAGCCCAGCATGTCGGTGGCGTCCTGGAGCAGGTTGGGCGAGAAGGGCGGGATCAATCGGCCACCGCCGCCGCGCCCGGCCGGCGGGGCAGCCGGGCGCCCTGGGCCAGGCGGATCGCGAGGTAGGTCCCAAAGGCCAGGGTGGTGATGAAGAAGCTGACCGGCTGGCCGCTGAAGTAGGCCACCGCCAGGCCCAGCCAGGTGAACAGCAGCGCCAGCCCGACGGTCAGCGCCAGCCCCGCCGCCGGCCGCGCGGTCAGGCGCTGGGCGGCGGCTCCCGGGGCCACCAGCAGCGCGAACACCAGCAGGGTGCCCACGATCTGGACCGTCGCCGCCACCGCCAGCGCCACCAGCACCAGGAAGGCCACCGAGAGGAGCCGCACCGGCACCCCGCGGGCGTCGGCCACGTCGGGGTCGATGGAGGCGAAGATCAGCGGCCGCCCCAGGGCCAGCAGCGCGGCCAGCGCCAGCAGGGCGGTGATCGCGGTGATCACGACGTCGCGGTCGGTGATGCCCAGGATGGTGCCGAAGAGGAAGGCGTAGATCCCCTGGGCGCTGCCGGCGTAGAGCCGGAAGAAGAGCAGGCCCAGGCCCAGCGAGAAGGCCAGGATGGTGCCGACCGCCGCCGACTCGGCCCGGCGCCCGCCGTCCAGCCGCCGCCCGATCGCCCCCACCCCGAGGGCCGCGCCGACGCAGAAGACCAGCAGCCCGGCCACCGGCGAGGCGTGCACCAGCACCGCGCCGGCCGCGCCGGGGAAGCCGACCTGGGACAGCATGTGGGCCGCGAAGCTCTGGCCCCGGAGCACGATGAAGTAGCCCACCGCGCCGCTCAGCACGGCGACCATCGTCCCCACCAGCAGGGCGTTCTGCATGAAGTGGAACTGGAGCAGCACCTGGAGGTCGGCGACCAGGTCCCAGGACAGCCCCTGCTCGGCCATCTCAGTGGTCGTGGTGGTGGGCGTGGTAGCTGACCGGCTCCTGCTGGCCGACCACCACCAGCCGCCCGTCGGTGGTGCGCAGCACGTCGACGGGGACGCCGTAGAGCCGGGTCAGGGTCTCGGTGTTGATCACCTCCTCGGGACGCCCCGACACCGCCTGGCCCTGGGCCACGTAGACCACCCGGTCGAGGAAGGGCATGATCGGGTTGACGTCGTGGGCCACCAGGAGGACGGTGACGTCCTGCTCGTGGCAGATCCGCTGGACCAGGCCGGAGATGGCGCGCTGGTTGTTGAGGTCGAGGCTGTCGAGCGGCTCGTCGAGCACCAGCATCCGGGCCCCGCTGACCAGCGCCTGGGCAATCAGGATGCGCTGCTGCTCGCCGCCCGAGAGCTCTCCGATGGGCCGGTGGGCGTAGGCCTCGGCGCCGACCAGGCGGATCACCTCCCGGACCCGCGCCGCCCTGGCGCCGCCACCTGCCCGGAGCCGGTCGATGAACGGCAGCGACACCCCCCACCTGGCGCCGTCGAGGCCGAGCCGGACCAGGTCGAGGGCGCGGATCCGCAGGTCGGCGTCGAAGCTCCGCCGCTGGGGCAGGTAGCCGACCTCGTCGTTGCCTCGCCGGACCGGCCTGCCGAAGACCGCGACGCTCCCCTCGGTCAGCGGCAGCACCCCCAGCAGCGCTTTGAGCAGGGTCGACTTGCCGGCGCCGTTGGGGCCCAGGATGGCGACGAACTCACCGGTCCGCACCGCCAGGTCGATGTTGCGCCAGACGAACCTGCCGCCGAGGCGGACGCCGGCGTCCTCGAAGCGGACCGCGTCGGTCGCGACCTCGGCGACCGGCCTCATGCTCCGACCGGCGGCCACCGGACAGCTCGCATCCCGATCAGCCTCCCAGCGCGGCCAGCAACGCCTTGAGCTGCCCGGTCTGCCAGTCCTGGAAGGTCGCGGTCGCCGGCGCGAGCGTCTCCGTCACCGAGGTCACCGGGATCTTCTGGGCCCTGGCGGCGTCGACCACGGCATTGACGTCGGGGGTGGTGTTCTGGGAGTTGAAGACCAGCACCCTGATCTTCCGCTGCGCCACCTGCTCCTGGATCGTCACCTTGTCGGCGGCGCTGGGGTCGGTGCCCTCGCTGACCGCCTTGAGGTACTCGGGGGGGGTGATCAGGTTGAGCCCGGTGGCGTCGGCGAGATAGACGAAGATGCTCTCGGTGGCGCCCACGGGGGTGCCGGCGTACCTCTGCCGGATGACGTTGATGGTGCTGGTGTACTCCTTCAGGCCGACGGTCTTGTACTGGCTGTTGCGCTGGCCGTAGTCGGCCGCACCGGCGGGGTCGAGCTTCTCGAGGTCGGCCGTGATGCGGTCGATGACCTGGCCGACGTAGCCGGGCGAGTACCAGAAGTGCGGGTTGTCGCCCTCCTTCTTGCCCAGCAGGTCGCCGATCACCAGCACCTGGCGCCCGCTCACCGGGTTGGCGTCGAGCAGCTTGGGCGCCCAGGGGTCGTAGCCGGCGCCGTTGACGATCACGTACCGGGCGCGGGCGATGGTCCGGGCGTCGGCGGGCTTGGCCTCGTAGGCGTGGGGATCGGTGTCGGGGTTGACGATGACGCTGGTCACGTGGACACGGTCGCCGCCGACCTGGGCCGCGATGCTGCCCCAGAAGTTCTCGGCCGCGACCACCTCGACCTTGCCGCCGGACCCGGCCGCCGGCGTGCCCTGGTTGAGCCCGCACCCGCCCAGCGCCAGCGCGGCGAGGAGGACCAAAATGCCCGGGCGCAGGCGCGGCATGACCACGAATTGGCTCATCACATAGCTCCTTTCTTTTTACTGACAGTCGGGACAGAGGCCGATGAAGACCAGCCGGTGGGCGTTGATCGCGAACCCGGTCAGGCTTCCGACGCGCTCCGGGATATCGGCGAGGACACAGCCGGGGACCTCGGCGACGGTGCCGCAGCGCTCGCAGCGGGCGTGCTCGTGGTGGTCGCCGGCCGGCTCGAAGCGGGCCCGGCCGTCGCCGACGTCGACACGCTTGACGGACCCCTGCTCCTCGCACCAGACCAGGCTCCGGAAGACCGAGGAGAAGTCGGCCGCCACCCCGGCGGCGCGCAGCTCGGCGAGCATCTCCTCGACCGTCCAGACATGGCGGTTGGAGCCGCGGAGCTGGCCCTGGACGGCGTCGCGGACGTGGCTCGGTCGTGGCATGCCGGGACTATAGCAGTTTTACAACCACCTTGCGCAACTCTGTTGCGTTTACTCGGCGTCCTCCCTACCAGGGCGCTCCGACCGCCCTCGCCAGGAACCCGGTGTAGGGCGCCGCGGTGCGGCAGGCGTCCAGGTAGCGCGCCATGAAGTCGGCCCCGCAGACCTCGGCCTCGGTGAACTTGACGTGCCAGGTGTAGCTCTTGCGCTTGAGGTCCGCGACCAGCTCGTGGTCGGGGGCGTAGCCCTGCGGCGCGCGCTTCAGCGACTCGCCCAGATGGACCGCCATGGGCGCGAACGTCGGGTCGCCCACGATCCTCTTCCAGCCCGCCGGGTCGGCCACGATGGCGTCGCGCACCCGGGTCAGGGTGGGGTTGTCGGGCATGTGGATACCGCCGCCGGCGAAGGTCTCGCCGGGCTCGATGTGGAGGTAGTAGCCGGGCGCCGGCCCCGCGTCGGAGCGGCGGAAGCCGAAGCCCATGCCGACGTTGGTCTTGTAGGGGCTCTTGTCGGCCGAGAAGCGCACGTCGCGGTTGATCCGGAACAGCGAGCGCGGCTCGGCCACGATGTTGGGGTTGACCTGGCGCAGCCCCGGCGCGACGTCGGCGATGAAGCGCAGCGCGGGCTCCTTGACGTCGGTCTCGTAGCGCTTCTTGCTGGCCAGGAACCAGTCCCGGTCGTTGTGCGCCTTGAGGTCGCGGAGGAAGGCGAAGAGCGCCGGCGTGAAGTGGGCCTCGCCGGCCATCAGACGCGCTTCTCGGCTTCCGCCTTCAGCCCTCGCGCGTACTGCTGAAAGGCGGGGTCGAGGTCGGGGATCGAGGGCCAGATCATCGGCAGCATCAGGCCGGTGTACTCCTCGCGCATGTGGAACCTGGTGCCGTCGCCGTCGGGGGTCAGGGTGTAGGTCCGCTGGCCCCTGAACAGCCCCAGCGGCATCCCCCCGGTGAAGACCATCCGGCTCGGCGCCTGGAACTCGGTG
>DASZGP010000048.1:0-2811 GCA_035938695.1 Candidatus Dormiibacterota bacterium
GGTCCTGCCGATGCTCTGGCAGGCCGCCATCGGCCAGGCCGACAAGTTCAACATCCCGGTCTCCTCGAACGGCCGGGTCTACGTCGGCACCTACGACGGCAGGCTGCTGGGCTACGGCCCGGTCACCCCCTGGACGGTCAACGTGCCGCCGTCGGGCGGCAGCGGCAGCAGCTTCACCGCGGTCTCGGCGCTGGCCACGGCGGACGCCTGGGCGGTCGGCTCCTACCGGGACGGCGGCGGCGCCAGCGCCCCCCTCAGCGAGCACTGGGACGGCCTCAGCTGGAACATGGTGGTGCCGCCCAAAGGTGGCGTCGCCAGCACCTTCAACGCCGTCGCGGCCAGGGCCGCCGGCGACGTCTGGGCCGCGGGCAGCTACGACGACGGCGCCGGGGGCACCTGGCCGCTGCTGGAGCGCTGGCTGGGGTCGGGCTGGAACGTCGTGGTGCCGCCCCGGAGCGGCAACGGCAGCGCCTTCACCGGCATCACCGCGGTCGGCGTCAACGACGTCTGGGCGGTGGGCTGGTACCAGGCGGGCGCCACCCGGTGGCCGCTCACCGAGCACTGGGACGGCACCGGCTGGAACGTCGTGGTACCGCCCGGCGGTGGCGTCGCCGGCACCTTCGACGCCGTGTCGGCCCGGGCCACCGGCGACGTCTGGGCCGCCGGCAGCTACGACGACGGGGCGGGCGGTACCTGGCCCCTGGTGGAGCACTGGGACGGCGCCGCCTGGAACGTGGTGGTGCCCCCGCGGGGCGGCTCCTCGAGCGCCTTCACCAGCATCAGCGAGCGCGCCCCCGGCGACCTCTGGGCCACCGGCTGGTACCTCGCCGGCGCCTCCAGGCGCCCGCTGGCGGAGCACTTCGACGGCACCGCCTGGACCGTCCTGCCGGGCATCACCGGCGGCGCCTCGAGCGTCTTCAACTCGGTCTCGGCGGTCGGGCCGAGCGACGTCTGGACGGTCGGCACCTGGTTCGACGGCTCCGGCAACGCCAACCCCCTCAGCGAGCACTGGGACGGCCTCCAGTGGAGCCTGGTGCTGCCCGTCAGGGGCGGGGTCGGCAGCGGGCTGAACGGCATCGCCACCATCGCCACCAACGACATCTGGGCGGTCGGCTCGTATACCGACGCCGCCGGGGCGGCCCACCCTCTCGGTGAGCACCACGCGGCGCTGCCCTGACGGGCCGCCTCGGTAGAATCTCCGCCATGACTCGACGGCTCGGCTTCGCCGCCCTCGCGGCCGCCGCCCTGCTCTCGGCCTGCTCCACCAGCCCGGCCGACAGCGGCGCGGCGGTCACCCACCCCACCATCGCCCCCAGCCCGTTCTTCATCGGCTCGCCGCCGGTGCTGGCCAGCGGGCAGGCCCAGCGCAACCAGTGGGGCCAGGACGCCATGGTCTACATCACCGCCAGGGACGCCGCGGTCTCGGTGACCATCGGGCCGGCGGGCAACGCCCACGACATCGTCACCATCCCGCCGCGCACCGCGGTCTCGGTGCGGGTGCTGGCCGACCAGTACATCATCCTGAACTACGCGGGGCCGGCGCCCACGTGGGTCTGGAACGGCGGCTGAGCCGCTCGCGGACAGCGGCGCGGCGCTGACCGCCGCCGGCCCCCGGCCGGCGCCGGCCCGCCCGATCCTCCTGGCCCGTCCGATCCTCCTGGCCCTGCTCGCGGGCCTGCTGGTCAGGTTCGCGCTGGCGCCCTTCACCGCCTGGCCCCACGACGTGGTGGTCTGGTTCCAGGCGGCGATCGCCGGCCAGCACCAGCTCGACCCCTACTCGCGGGCCCAGTTCCCCTACCCCCCGGTGTGGGCGGCGCTGCTCGAAGGGCTGGGGCAGGTGCTCGGCCACCTGGGCTTGCGGGAGTCGCACCTGGCGGTGGTCGACCCCAGCTACCGGGCCTTCAACGACTTCACTCAGTCCTTCAGCGAGACCATCACCCTGCCCGCGTTCAACGTCGCGTTCAAGTCGATCCTCTTCGCCTTCGACCTCGGCGTGGGGCTGCTGCTGCTCCGCCTCGGCACCATCCTGGGCCTCTCGCCGCGGGCCCGGACGGTGCTCTTCGGGACCTGGTTCCTCAACCCCTTCGTGATCTTCGAGAGCGCCGTCTTCGGGGGCTTCGACGTGCTGGTGGCGTTCCTCGTCCTGGCGGCGGTGGTGGCGCTGCTGGAGGAGCGCTGGGGGTGGGCCGGCGCGGCGGTCGCGCTGGGGGTCCTGACCAAGGTCTCGCCGCTGTTCCTGCTGCCGCTGCTGGGGGGCTTCGCGCTCGGGCTGCACCGGGTCCGGCGCTGGCCCGGCGCGCGCGAGCTGCGCCTGATCGCCCGCCACCCCCGCTGGCTGGGCGACCTCTGGGCCGAGCTGCGCCCCCTGGCCGCGCTCCGCTTCGCCGCCGGCGGGGCGCTGGCGACCGCCGTCGCCTTCGGCCCCGAGGTGCTCGCCGGCACCTGGCGCGACGCCCTCCACGGCACGCTGTCCCGGGCCGAGCTGAGCATCGGCGGCTTCTCGGTGTTCGGGGTCCGGCAGTTCAAGGTCTTCAGCTGGCTGCCGCAGTGGTCGATCGACCACGGCGACCTGGTCCGCTCCACCACCACCCTGCTGACCCTGGCCGCCGGTGTGGCCGGCGCCTTCGTCGGGCTCCGCCTGGCCCGGCGCAACCCGGCCTACGGCCTGCTGGCGGGGACCCTGGCGTCGCTCTGTGGCATCCTCCTGGTGCAGCCGCTGACCCAGCCCCAGTACCTGGTCTGGCTGCTCCCCGAGACCCTGGCCGTGATGGTGGCCTTTGGCGTCGGCCGCTGGCAGGCGGTGGTCTTCAG
>DASZGP010000049.1:0-4252 GCA_035938695.1 Candidatus Dormiibacterota bacterium
GGTGCGGCGGGGACGGCCGGAGCCGCGGGCGCGGGCGGGCTGACCCTGACCAGCGCGCCGGTCCTGGCCGGCGCCGGGATCACCGCCGCCGCGGGCGCCGCGGCGGTCGCCTTCGTGGTCGTCACCAACTCGATCTTCGGCCACAATCTGGTGGTCAACGGCGACGCCGAGGCCGGGTCGGGGGCGACCGACGACCAGCACGTCGTGGCGGTCCCCGGCTGGCGGACCACCGGCGAGTTCACCGCGGTCAGGTACGGCGCGATGTCCGGGGTTTTCCCCGACGCCAGCACCCCCGGCCCGTCCTCTCGGGGCCAGAACTTCTTCGCCGGCGGCCGGGTGGCCCGCTCCACCGCGATGCAGACCATCGACGTCTCCTCCGGCGGCGGTGGCATCGACTCCTGGGGCAAGCGCTACGTCCTCAGCGGCTGGCTCGGCGGCTTCGGCAGCCAGGGCGACAGCGCCACGGTCAGCGCCAGCTTCGAGGACGCCTCAGGCCGCCAGCTGGGGGTCGCCTCGATCGGCCCCGTGACCTCCCTCAGCCGGCACTCGACCACCGAGCTGGTCAAGGCCGAGACCAGCGGCGTGGTCCCCGACGGCACCCGGCGGATCGTCGTCCAGATCACCCTGATCCGCACCGACGGCATCTACAACGACGGCTACGTCGACGACCTCACCCTGACCATCAATTGACCCTAGACTGAGCCGATGGCGACGCTGATGGCGGTCCACGCCCACCCCGACGACGAGGGCATCCAGACCGGGGGGGTGCTGGCGCTGGCCAAGCAGCGGGGCGTCCGCACGGTGCTGGTCACCTGCACCAACGGCGACATGGGCGACTCCCCCGACGGCCTCAAGCCGGAGGCCGCCGGCCACGACTCCGCGGCCACCGTGGCGACGCGCCTGCGCGAGCTGCGGGCCTCCTGCGAGGCGCTCGGCATCGACCACCTGGAGCTGCTCGGCTACCGCGACTCGGGGATGATGGGCTGGCCCCAGAACGACGACCCTACCTGCTTCTGGCGCGTCTCCCTGGACGAGGCCGCCGGCCGGGTGGGCGAGCTGATGGAGCGCTACCGCCCCGAGGTGGTCGTGACCTACGACGCCGACGGCCTCTACGGCCACCCCGACCACATCCAGGCCCACCGCGCCACGATGCTGGCGGCGGAGCGCACCGGCATCCCCCAGAAGGTCTACGAGATCGCCTTCCCCCGTTCCCTGGCCGAGGGCTGGGCCGCGATGCGCCGCCAGGCCGAGGCCGACAAGGCCGCCGCCGCCGCTCCGGAGGCCACCGCCGCGCCCGAAGCCTCAGCCGAGACGGCCGGCGACCTTCCGCCGGAGGAGCCGCCACGCCCCTTCGGCACCCCGGACGAGCTGATCACCACCAAGGTCGACGTCGCCTCGGCCTGGGCCCAGAAGCGCGCCTCGCTCTTCGCCCACCAGTCCCAGTTGGCCAACTTCGACTTCCTCAAGATGGACGAGCCGCTGCTGGCGGTGGCCTTCGGCACCGAGCACTTCGTCCGGCGCATCGACCGCACCGGCGCGCCCGTCCCGGAATCCGACCTATTCGCCGGGATCGTGTAGCCGCACCCGCCCGCGGTGGCCCAGCGGGCGTGGTTCAGTCGTAGGCCTTGCCGCCGGCCTCGATCCAGCCGCCCGGATGGTTGCCGGTGGCGTGGTGTGTGTAGTGGATCACCGGCCGCCCCGGATCGGGCTCGAACTGGCCGTGGACCAGCACCGTGTCGCCGACCGCCAGCGGCACCCGTCCGGCCAGCGTGAGGTTGTGGTCGATTTCCACCTGATGGCTGTCGACGTCGATCCGGAAACGCTGGTGCGGGCCGTCGGTGCCGTTGCCGTCGGGCAGCAACGCCGTCACCTTGCCCTGCACCGTGACCTCCGCCGGCCGCGCGACGCCCAGCGCCCGGTCGAACGCGGCATTGTCGGCCTCCGTGCCGCCGCACGCCGCCAGCATGACCACGGCGAGGAAGAGCGGCTTCCAGTTTGGCCCCGGCGTGACCATGCCTGGAGAGTAGTCCTCAGGTACGTCGCATCTTGGGCGCATGCAGCCAATTCAAATCTGAATCTCTGATAAGCTGCTTTTTCATGGCCCGCCACCTCACCGCCACCGAAGCCTCACGAGGCTTCGCTCACCTGCTGGACGAGGTGGAGAGGAGGGGAGAGGAGTTCGTGATCGAACGGCACGGGCGGCCGGTGGCCGTGGTCGCGCCGACGGGCCCACCGCCGATCACATGGGGAGACGCGCTGGCCCGGCTTCGCGAAGGCCCTCAGCCCGATTCTGATTTCGCGGCCGATCTCGAGGCGATCCGGCGCGAGGAGCCGCCGCTGCCGACGGAGGACCCTTGGGAACGCTACTCGACACCTCCGTCCTGATCGCCTTCGAGCGAAACTCGGCGACGCTGCCGTTGACGGACAACGTGGCGATCTCCGCCATCACGTTGTCCGAGCTTCTCAGAGGTCTTCACCGTGCGGACGCCGCCCATCGCGGCCCGCGCTTGGCCTTCATCGAGAACGCGCTGCGGATCTTCCCGGTGGTCCCGTTCACCGAGGCGGTGGCCCGTATCCACGCCGAACTGTGGGCTCAGACCGAGGCCGCCGGCAAGGTCCCCGGGGCGGCCGACCTGATCATCGCCGCCACCGCGGTGGCGCTCGGGTGGGAGGTCGCCACCCTGGACCGACGCGGCTTCTCCCAAATCCCCGGCCTGGCTCTGAGGTACCTGTAAAAGGCACAGCTTGGACAGCGAGTCCGCCTCCTGAAGCCTTGGATTGCCTTCCCCAGCGCGTCGATCGATTCGCCCGTGACCCTTGATGCTGACCGGTGGCCGCTGAAGTGGTGCACACGGGACTTGAGGCGCGCGCTTCTCCCAGTCCATCACTGCCACCACTGCCCACTCGTGTGGGAGTGCGGTAGCCGAGCGGCAGTGAAAGAGTGATGGGTCATGACCGACCACTATCATGCTGTAGCGACGGCTTACGTCGATCCAAAGGCCGACTACCTGAAGGTCAGGGCCGCGGTGCTTCAAACGATCGAGGCCGAGATTGCCTACCTTCACGAGCAGCAGCGGGCCATTTCGGCCATGCCAGCCCGGAAAGGGCAGCCTCCCGCCACGTCAACACCGACACGAGCGCTACGCAAACCACGACCATCCCGAGGAGGTGAAATGAGAAGAAGATCAGGCCGTGCCCCTTTGCCTTAGACGACCGGGGGTCAGGGCCTTATCCGAGAAGTCCTCGCGGCACGTAGCCGAAGCAACGCTGCAGCGGGGCACCTATTTTCATTGCGGGGACAGCAGGCTTGCCGTGAACGCCCAAAGCGGTCGTGCGGCTTCGATTCCTGATGGCTCCTCTACAAAATCGTAGCACCATGTGCGAGGGTGAATAACCTCATGGCAGGTAGAGGTCACAGCAGCAGGGAGAGCCGCCCGGCTGGCCGAGCGGCTCTCCTTGAGTCGGGTGGCGCCGCCTGCGGCGCCGGGAACGACCTTCCGGCCTAGTACTCCGGCATGGGCGGCTGGGGAGCCGCGCCCTTCTTCTCCGGAAGGTCGGTGACCAGGGATTCGGTGGTCAGCAGCATGGCCGCGATCGAGGCGGCGTTCTGCAGGGCCGAGCGGGTGACCTTGGTCGGGTCGATGATCCCGGCCTTGATCATGTCGACGTACTCGCCGGTGGCGGCGTTGTAGCCCTGGCCCTTGCCCAGGCTGCGGACGCGCTCCACCACCACGGAGCCCTCGGCCCCGGCGTTGGTCGCGATCTGGCGGAGGGGCTCCTCCAGGGCGCGGCGCAGGATGTTGGCGCCGGTGGCGACGTCGCCCTCCAGCTTCAGGGTGTCGAGGCCACGGACCGCGGTGACCAGGGCCACCCCGCCGCCGGGCACGATGCCCTCCTCGACGGCCGCGCGGGTCGCCGAGACGGCGTCCTCCATGCGGTGCTTGCGCTCCTTGAGCTCGGTCTCGGTGGCGGCGCCGACCTTGATCACGGCGACACCTCCGGAGAGCTTGGCCAGGCGCTCCTGGAGCTTCTCCTTGTCCCAGTCGCTGGTCGACTTGTCGATCTCGGCCTTGATCTGGTTGATCCGGCCGGTGATGTCGTCCTTCTTGCCGCCACCCTCGATGATCGTGGTGTCGTCCTTGGTGACGGTGACCCGGCGGGCCTTGCCCAGCATCGACAGGTCGGCGCTCTCGAGCTTGAGGCCCACCTCCTCGCTGACGACCTGGCCGCCGCTCAGGATCGCGATGTCCTG
>DASZGP010000050.1:0-2080 GCA_035938695.1 Candidatus Dormiibacterota bacterium
CACCGAGACCATCCACGTGCCCTCGTGCTACTTCCAGGTCGACTTCGTCACCGGGCCGGTGATCCAGCACCTCAGCTCGCCCGGCCAGACCTACCACGACCAGAACCGCTACATCGACGGCGCCACCGGCGGCACCACCGAGTGCGGCCAGCCGGCGCCCAAGGGCGCGCTGACCTCCAGCATCGTGGAGTGCCTCACCGGCAACACCGGCGGCCCGGTGGTCCCCGGCGGGACGATCGCGGTCGGCGGCCCGGTGGTCCGCGCCGCGACCTCGACCTACCCCTTCACCCTCAGCGACATCCCCGCCGGTGACGGCTACGAGCTGGCCGCGGCGACACCCTCCGGCTGGCACTTCGTGGCCTGCGGCGGGACGGCCTCGATCGGCACCGGCGGCAACACCGCCAGCCTGGGCCTCAACGTGCCGGCCGGCGGCAGCGTCAGCGGCATCTTCTACGTCGTCAGGAACACCGGCACCCTGGTGGGGCTGATCGAGGACTGCGCCACCAAGGCTGACGTCCCCGGCGGCAGCGTCTCGGCCACCGGCCCCGACACCGTCAGCGCCACGGGCACCCCGGCCTCGGTCTCCGGCCTCACGCAGGGCGTCTACACCGTGACCGGCAACCCGCCCGCCGGCTTCCACCTCGTCACCTGCGGCAGCACCAGCGGCAGCCCGACCCAGACGGTGACCGTCCCCGCGGGCGGCACCGGCACCGCCACGTACTTCGTGTCGCCTGACACCGGCAACCTGGTGGCCAAGATCGTGCTCTGCTCCGACGGCACCCCCGCCGGTGGCACGATCGCCGTCGCCGGACCCCAGCCCTCGGCCTCGGCGCCCGCGCCGATCGCCGACAACGGCATCCCGACCGGCACCTACACCGTCAGCGCCACGGCGCCGGCCGGCTTCCACTTCGTCACCTGCGGGGTCACCGACCACAACCTGGCGCTCGGCACCCCGCCGACCACCGCGGTCGAGAACGCCGTCGCGGTGACCGCCGGCCACACCGCCAGCGTGGTCTTCGACGTCGCCAAGGACGAGTGCACCGAGGACTGCGGCGGCGGCGCCGGTGACCTCGGCAACCTGACCGCGACCATCGTCACCTGCGCCGGCGGCCAGGTCGTGGGCGGGACGGTGGCGATCGCCGGCCCGACCTCCCAGAGCCCGGCGGCGGTGCCGGTGACGGCCAACGGCATCCCGGTGGGCGACTACGTCCTCACCGCGATGGCCCCCACCGGGTACCACTTCGTGGTCTGCAACCACCCCGACAGCGACCTGACCATCGGCAGCCCGGCGACCACCGCCAACGAGGCCACCGTCCCGGTGGTCGAGGAGCAGACGACCAGCGAGATCTTCTACATCGCGCCGGACGTCAGCCCGAGCCCGTCGCCGAGCCCGTCGACCTCACCGTCGGCGAGCCCCTCGCCCTCGGCCAGCCCGACCCCCTGCGTCTCCAACTGCGGCGGCGGCTCGGGCAACCCCTCCCCCAGCCCCAGCACCAGCCCCACCGGGGGCACCAACGGCGCCAGCTGCACCAGCAACTGCGGCAGCGGCTCGGGCTCGCCCAGCCCCAACGGCAGCGTGCTGGCCGCCTCGACCGGCGGGACCCAGCCCAACACCGGCCTGGGCGGCGCCCTCCGCCTCGCCGGCCTGGGCGCGCTGCTGATCCTCATCGGCGCGGCGGCCTTCGCGGCCAGCCTCCGCCGCCGGGGCCAGGTCCGCTAGGCCCGGCGCCCGCGACCGACACCGCTCTGAGGGCGGGGCTTCGGCCCCGCCCTTTCGTTTTGCCGGGGACGCGGCCGGGATAATTGGCGCCGAGATACGGAGGTGCCCCCGACATGAGACTGAACCACATGGAGGTCTGGCCCGACGGCGGCCGGGCCATCGCCCAGATGGACCGCGCGGTCCGCACCACCACCCTGGAACCCGATCTGATCGAGCTGGTCAAGATCAGGGCCTCACAGATCAACGGCTGCGGCTACTGCCTCGACATCCACGCCAAGGACGCCCACGCCATCGGGGTCGACCAGCTCAAGCTGGACCTGGTCGCGGCCTGGCGCGAGGCTCCCTACTTCAGCGACCGCG
>DASZGP010000051.1:0-36576 GCA_035938695.1 Candidatus Dormiibacterota bacterium
CAGGTCGCGGACCACCCGCGCCGCCGAGGCCCGGGAGACCAGCCGCAAGGGCTCGCCCGGCCCCGAGCCGGCCTGGCGGCTCTCCAGCGCCTCCTTGCGGAAGATCGAGCCCTTCACGTCAGGTCCGGGCGGCCCGCGAGAGGTAGAGGCGGTCGAGGAAGTCGTAGATCACCAGCTCCTGGGCCCGCGCGGCCGAGCGCAGCAGGCGGTTGAGGTGCATGTGGACCAGGCTGGCGCCGAGGTCGGGCAGGGGGATCATCAGCTGGCCCTTCTCGCGCAGTTCGTGGATCCGGGCCACCGGCCCCGCCAGGGCGGCGTTGCGGGCGTCGAGGATCTGGATGCCGGGGGCGATCTCGCCGCCGTCCCAGCCGGGGTCGATCAGGTTCTGGACTTCGGCGGTCAGGCCGCGGTAGCGGTCGGCGACCTGCTTTCGCAGCCCGCCGTCGTCGCCGAACTCGCGGCGGTAGGAGTCGCGCAGCCGGCGCAGCAGGGTCCGCTTGGCCTCGGCGTCCAGCCCGAGGGCGGTCAGGAGCTGGTCGGAGCCGCGCAGGCCGAGCTTCCAGCGGGCGTCCATGCCGGCGTCGCCGGCGAGCAGCTCGACGATGCTCAGGACCGCCTCGCTGTCGGCCCAGAAGAGCTGCTCGCAGACGTCCATTGAGGAGGGGCCGTAGCGCTCCAGCTCGCGCTGGTAGGTGTCCAGCATCAGGCGCGAGACGGTGTGGTCGCGGAGCAGCGGCTCGAGCGTGGCCTCGAGGTTGGGCAGGAACTCGCCGAGCAGGCGGCGGGGGTCGCCATGGAGGCGCAGCCGGAGGTGCCAGTCGGGGTCGGCGTAGCGGATGAAGAACCAGCTGTCGGCGGCGCCGGTGGCGATCGCCTGGCGGGTCAGCGGCGCCAGCACGTCGCGCAGCAGGGCGTCGGCGGTCGAGGTGCCGCAGTAGAGCTTGAGGTAGAGCCACTCCGAGCCCGGGGCGTAGGTGCGGCGGACGTCGGTCTGGATCAAAAGCCGCCGCTCGGCCGGGTTCTCCCAGGCCGACTCGGTCATCGCCGGCTCGGCCGCCGGCGCCGCCACCACCTCGCCGGCGGGGTGCTCCGCCCTGCCGTTGGCCTCGGCCGGGACCGGCGCGCCCCGGCCCGCCTTGCCGCCCTTGGCCTCGGCGGGCGGGGTCGGGATCGCGGTCAGGGGTATCACCAGCTCGTTGGTGAAGGTCCCCTCGGGGCCCTCCGCGATCAGCGTCTCGCGGCTGGCGAACGGCTCCACCAGGGTCACCTGGGGCCGCTTCTTGAGCAGCTGCACGAAGGTCTCCACGCTGAGCGCGTTGTCGAAGTCGACCCACAGCTCGTTGTCGGCGTCGCTGACCGCCACCCAGCGGGGCATCGAGAGCCGGGCGCGCATCTCCTGGGCGGCACCGAAGCGGGCGTCGGGGGTCGGCAGGTCGAGCTTCTTGATCTCGTCGCGGGGGACGTTCCAGCGGGCCCGGCTGAGCACCGTGTTGCCGCTGACCACCCGGGGCAGGAAGGGGGCCCCCTGGAAGGGACCCCAGTCCCAGCCCAGGTCGGAGTTGACCCCCTGCATCTGCAGGGCGCAGAGGAAGCGGTAGATGCCGACGCTGCGGAGCCCGTAGTTGTGGGCCGAGCTGAGCCGGGGGACGATCTCCCGGTTGAGCCGCTTCGAGCGCAGCACCACGCGGTCGCCGGCGACCGCGACCATGATGTCGTCGACGCCGATCTGCATCTCCGCCGGGGCTCCCGAGCGGCCCAGGTAGGCGATCTCGTACTGGCGCAGGACGGGACGCATGACGATGTTGCCGATGCGGCCCTCGGGCAGGTGGACGACCTCGGCGAAGATCGCCTCGGGGCTGCCCGCCTCCTCCTCGCGGAGGTGCTCGCCGACCTGGCGCTCGAGCTCGGGGTCGGCGTGGCAGAAGCGGCCCAGCAGGCGCGCGCCCGAGGGCCCGAAGGCGCCGTGGTAGTACATCCTGGTCTTGCCCTGGCCGGCCTCGCCGCGGGCCACCTCGACCACGCAGGACAGCGAGCGGGGGAGGGGCACGTTGCCGGGCGCCGGCAGGGCGTCGAGGTCGGCGTTGGTGATGGCGATCTCGTCGCGGCCCTCACGGTAGGCCTCGCTGAGCTTGCGCAGGGTCAGCGACTGGAGCGCCCGCCAGCGCACCGACTCGTCCATGCTGCCGGGGAAGTTGATCCCCTGGAGCAGCGGCGAGGCCTCGGCGCCGGGGGCGTTGGAGCGGTCGAAGCCGATCCCCACCTCCTCGTCGAGGACCAGGTTGAGCGGCACCTCGGTCGACTCGTAGCGCTCGCGGAAGGCGTCCCGGAAGGCGCTCAGGCCGTCGCGGCCGCCGCCCCCGCCGCGCAGGCGGTAGAGCATCCGGATCACCCGCTCGACCTCCGACAGCACCTCGGGGCCGACGGTGGCGCGCTCCACGGGCTTGACCAGGTCGAGCTGGAAGAGGCGGTTGAGCTCCACCGGCGCGGGCAGCTCGCCGAGCGACTCGGCCAGGGCCCGGTACTCCGCCGGCGGGGTCCCCGGCGGCTCCTCCTCGCGGCGCTCCAGCCACTTCTCGGCGGCGTCCATGGTCTTGGCCACCAGCTCGGCCTCGGGGATCGCGGCCAGGCGGCGGACCAGGATGCCGACCGGCTCCTCGCCGGTGATCTCCGGTTCCAGGTCGCTGACCAGGAGCTGGCTGTCGATCAGCTCGTCGACGAAGCCGAGAGCCTCCTCGATCGAGATGTCGGGCTCCACCAGGGCCTGGGCCAGCTCCTGGCGGGTGGCGCCGGCGGCGGCGCGGCCCAGGGTGGCGTTGAGGTAGTCGGAGTCCTCGACCGCCACCAGGCGGTGCTGGCGCTGCTTGTTGCGGAAGCGGGCCTCGACGTAGCGGAGGCGGCCGGCGGCGCGGTAGATGCTGCTGTTGGGGCGCCAGTGGAGGCGTTCGCGGATCTGGGTGTCGGTCTCCAGGTTGCTGACCAGGCCGGCCACGTACTCCATGTCCAGTCGCACGTGGCGGCGGTAGGTCGAGCGCGGGCCGAGCTCGAGGGTGGTCTCGTCGCCGGTGGTGCCGACCGAGCAGCCGGCGAAGAGCCCGAAGGGCGTCGGGCGGGTGCACATCCGCGAGAAGTAGCGGACCAGGGAGCGCTCGGCCCGGGTGCCGTTCTCGCTCTCCGGGTCGGCCTCCCAGGCGGCCAGGGCGGAGTCCAGGTCGGGGGAGGCGACGAAGAGCGCCTCGCGGACCTCGGGGCGGGCGATCAGCTCGCGCAGCCGGGCCCGCAGCGTCTGGCGGTCGGCCTTCAGCGCCGCCGCCCGGTCGCCCTCCGGCGCGGCCGGGGCGGCCAGGCCCTCGCCCCAGTCGAGGAACTCGGAGATCGGCAGCAGCGGCGTCCGCAGGGCGAAGAAGCCGGCGGGGCGGAGCTTGGCCTCCAGGCTCATGACTGACGAGCCATCCGCGAGCGGAAGCGGATCATGACCGACGCGCCCATCCGCGAGCGGAAGCGGATCATGGACGAGCCATCCGCAGGCCTAGGATGCTCATGCCCGCTGCGCCGCCCGCGGCGAGGGCGCCATCAGGAGCAGGTGGTCCCAGCGCGGCTGGTGGGGCTCGGTCGCGGCCAGGATCACCAGCAGCAGGCCGCAGACGCCGGTCAGCAGCCCGGGGTCGTCCTCGAAGTCGCGCGAGGGGCCCCAGGCCTGGTAGCCGGCGATGCCGGTGCCGGGCTTGCGCATCTTCAGCATCTGCTCCAGCCAGCGGCCGGCGGCCTCGCGCAGCTCCGCGCGGCCGGTGGCCTGGTAGAGCCGGTTGTACATGTGGGCCAGGCCGGCGGCGCCGTGGCAGATGCCGGCGTCGATCACCCCGCACTCGTCCATGGGGCGCTGGGAGGCGGCCACCGCCATCTCCAGGGCCTGGGCGGCGAGGTCGTCGTAGCCGGCGGCGTCGGCGCCGACCCAGAGCCCGATGGCGGCCCCGGGGTCGCCGTAGCACCAGGCGCTGCGGGAGGCCGCGTACTCGGCCTCGGCGCCGGTGAAGGCCGGCAGGGTGGCGCCGGGCTTGGGGTCGGCGAGGCGGGAGGACAGCATCCAGGCGGCCGCGCCCTCGAAGAGGCGGCGGGCGCGCTCGACCTCGATGCCCTCGGCGATGGCCTGGCCGAGGAAGCCCAGGGGCCCCGGGATGCCGTGGGCCAGGCCCAGGTTGTAGTAGCCGCTGGGGTAGCGCTCGGCGGTCTCCTGGAGCATCATCGTGGCCGGCGTGTGCCAGCTGATGCCGACCGCCATCGGCTCGCTCATCTCGTCCATCCGGCGCACGATCTCGGCGACCAGGTCGCGGGCCACGGGGTTGGGGAGGCGGGAGAGGGCGTAGACCCCGAAGCCGGTCAGCCCGCTGACGATGTCGTAGTCGCGGCGCCAGGTGTCGCCCTTGAGGTGGGTCAGGAGCAGCTCGTCGATCTCCTGGGTGGCGGACTCCTCGGGCACCTCCAGCAGGCGGCCCTCCATCAGGGAGAGGGTGGCGGCCACGCCGACGAAGCCGGAGAACAGCGACGGCGGCATGATCTCCGAGCTGATCAGCTCGGCCGCCTTGTCGACCTGGGCCAGGGCGATCTCGCCGGCGCCCTCGCGGCCGGCCGTGTGCAGCTCGGCGAAGAGCAGGGCCTGGCCGGCGTGGCCTCCGGCGAAACCGGCGGCGCCGCCGGGGAACTTCTCCTCGACCACCTTGCCGGCCGCGATCAGCTCGCGCAGGGCGGCTTCGAGGTCGGCGCCGGTGGCGCGGGCGGATTCCAGCAGGCTGCCTTCGGCGATCGGCTTCCAGTCGGTGACGATGGTCTCGGTCATGTTTGAAAGGCTACCCCCGGACCGCTGCCGACTCTAGGTCGTCAGGGCGAAAAAAGGACGGAGCCCGCGGGCCGCGGACTCCGCCCGGGTGGTTGGATTCAGGCCTGGCTCAGCAGGTGCAGGTCTTGTAGCAGGAGGCGTTGGTGATGCCTCCGGGGCACTCGCAGATCGAGAGCTGAAGCCACGAGGTGTTGGGCTGGCAGGCGCTCGTGGGGCAGCTCAGGTTGCTGTTGAAGGGCGGCCCGTAGCAGAACTGCTCGCCCTGGGTGATCGGCGGAATCCCGCCGGCGGCGCGCAGACCGGCGTCGGTCAGCTCGCGGATGGTCTCCCGGCTCAGCGCCAGGCGGCGCGAATCGAGTCCAGACATACCCATAGCCCTCCCGGTCAAATGGCGTACACGGCCGGCGTCGCGCCGGCCTTCCTTCCCTGGCGACAATACAACCGGACCGGAGGGCCCACGTCAAGCGCCTGTTACCCGATCGCGCCGGGAAACCGCGGGCGGGTCAGGCGCGGGGGGTGCGGTAGCGCAGGAAGAGGTGGTCGCGGTGGCGGTGGACGGTGCTCAGGCTCCACCACTCCGGGTGATCGGGGAGCAGCTCGACACCGCTGGCGAATCCCGGGCGGGGCTCGGCCGGGTCGGCCCCCTCCGCCTCGCGGCCGGCGACCACCGGTGAGACGGTCAGGAACATCTCGTCCAGCAGCCGCGCCCGGAGCAGCTGGCCCATCACCGCGGGCCCGCCCTCGGTGAGGACGACCTGGTGGCCCTCGGCGTGGATCGCCGCCAGCGCCGCGGCGGCGTCGACGCTGCCGGTGGCGGGGGCGCCTGCGCCTTCCCCGGCAGCGCCGGCCACCTCGACCCGGCAGGTGTCGGGGAGGGCGCCGGCCAGCCTCGCCGCCCCGGCCTCGGTGGTCAGCACCAGGGCGCCGGCCCGGATCGCGGGATGGGTGGGGTCGAGGTGCCCCCCGGCGGTCAGCAGCGCCAGTCGCGGCCGGGGCGCCCGGCCCAGGCGGTGGCGCAGCTCGGCCCAGTCCTCGGCCAGGTCGGGGTGGATGTGCTCGGCGGTCCAGAGGTGCTCGGGAGTCGCCCGCAGCGTCCCGGCGCCGATCACCACGGCGTCGGCGCAGGCTCGCAGGAGGCCCATCAGGAAGCGGTCGCCGGGGTTGCGGCCGCTGATCACCGAGCCGGCGTTGCGGCCGTCGCCGAGGGCCACCACGCCGTCGAGCGATCCGACGAAGTTGGAGTAGAGGACGCGCGGCGCGAAGCCCAGCCCCCCGGGGTACAGCGCCGCGACCCGGTCGGGGAGGGGATAGCCGGGCTGGTCGGCGCGGAGGAGCGCCTCGAGCGCCTCCACCGTGCCTCTACCGATCGCTCAGCGAGCGGTCGCAGGCGCTGAGGAACTCGTGGCGCAGGTGGGGGTCGGTCTCGTAGTTGCCGCGCCAGAAGGAGGTCCAGGTCTTGGAGTGGTGCTCCTTGACGCCCCGCATCTGGGTGCAGAGGTGGAGCGCCTCGAGGTGCACCGCGACGCCGTGGGGCTCGAGGATGCCCGCCAGCGCGTCGGCGATCTGCACCCCCATCCGCTCCTGGACCGTGAAGCGGCGGGCGAAGATCCGCACCAGCCGGGTCAGCTTGGAGATGCCGATGATCTGCTCATGGGCGATGTAGCCCACGTGGGCGGTGCCGAAGAAGGGCAGCGAGTGGTGCTCGCAGAGGGCGTAGAAGTGGATCGGCCCCTCGATGATCTGGCTGATGTTGCAGTCCGGCCCTTCGAGGCACTCGGTGGGGAAGGCGGTCAGCAGCTTGGGGTCGCCCTCGTAGCCGGCGGTCGAGTCGTAGATCGCCTTGAGGAAGCGCTCGGGGGTGCGCTGGGTGCCGGGGGTGTCCATGTCCATGCCCAGGGCTGCGAAGATTTCGGCGATGTACCCCTCGAAGCGCGCCCAGTCCGCCGGCGGGATGTCACGGGGGCTGGTCTGCTCCCAGGGGGATGTCTCTTCGGGGTCGATCGCGATGTTGGCCAAGGGGTCCTCCTGTTGGCTCCATTGTTGGCCATCCGGCGCCGGCGCCGCATCGGGCTGAGGACGGACAGGGTGGGCGTGGCGGCGGGCCGGGCGGGTGCCGGCCGGTGGCGCGACCGGCCCCTGGCCGTCGGCCTGGCGGTGCTGGTCGCGTATTCCGCCTGGATCGGCTTCTACCTCTCCCGGCACCACTCCGCGCTGGCCTTCGTCCACATCGGCCGCCAGTTCGCCCTGGCCGGCGACCCCCCGCCCGCGATCCGGGCCGCCGCCGCCGACCGCGACGCCACCGACGTCGGCTACGACGGCCAGTTCGCCTACTACATCGCGGTCGACCTCGGCGGCGCCTGGCGGCATATGGACGCGCCCGCCTACCGCTACGCCCGCCTCGGCTACCCGCTGGCGGCGCGGCTGGCGGCCCTGGGCATCGCCGCGCTGGTGCCCTGGACCATGCTGGCGCTGAACCTGGCGGCGGTGGCGGCGGGGGCGTGGGCCCTGGCGGCGTGGCTCCGCGAGCGCGGCGCGAGCCCCTGGTGGGCGCTGGTCTACGGCTTCTACCCGGGGCTGTTCATCGCGGTCCAGAACGACCTGACGGAGGTCACCGCGTACTCGCTGGCGGCCGTGGGAGCACTGCTGCTGGCGCGCGCCGGGCCGCCGACCGGCGCGGCGGTGGCGGGGGAGAGGCCCGCCGGGTTCAGACGCTTCGTCGGCGCCGGCGCGGTCTTCGGGGTGGCCGGGCTGAGCCGCGAGACCGCGCTGCTGTTCCCGGCGGTCTACGCCGCCGCGCGGGCCCTCACGGCCTGGCGAGCCCCGGCAGGGTCACGCCGCCGCCCGGCGATGGAGGCGCTGGCGCTGGCCGCGCTGGGGGTGCTCCCGGCGCTGCTCTGGCGCCAGGTCGCCTATGCCATCTTCGGGTCGGGGGGCGGCCAGGCCGAGGTGGCCCGGGTGCCGTTCGGCGGGTTGCTCAGCTTCCTGCCCTTCGAGCCCCGGGAGTGGATCGAGGTGCCGGCGGTGGCGCTGCCCGCCCTGCTGCTGCTGGTGATGGCCGTGGTGGCGCTGTTGCGGAGGGCTCCCGCCGAGGGACCGGGCGGCGGCGCGGTGGCCCTGCGGGGCGGTGAGGGCGTCACGCCCGCGCGGGCCACGGGCGGCACCGGCTCGGCCGAGCTGGTGCTGGTGATCCTCAACGCGCTGCTGGTCGTCTTCCTGCAGCGCTCGTCGTGGTTCTCCTACTACGACTCGGGCCGGGTCAGCACCGGCCTGGTGCTGGCGGCGCTGCTCGCGCTCCCGGCGCTGCGGGCCCGCCTGCCCGCCACCCGCATCCTCTGGCCGGTCGTGGTGCTGCTCTGGCTCAGCGCCGTCCCCCCGGGGCTGCTGGCGCCCCACGCCTTCCACGCCCTCAAGCTCTGAGGGCGGGATCCGTCAGCCCGAGGCGGCCTGCGAAGGCGCCGCGCCCGCGTCGAGGTCGCCGCGGGGCAGGTCCCGCTTGAGCACCTTGCCGGTGGTGGTGCGGGGCAGGGCGTCGAGGAAGACCACGTCGCGCGGCACCTTGTAGCGGGCCAGGTTGGCGCGCACCACCTCCTTGACCTCCTCGGCGGTGGCGTGGCCGCCGTCGCGCAGGACCACGAAGGCCCGCAGGCGCTGGCCGAACTCGACGTCGTCGACCCCCACCACCGCGACCTCGGCGATCGCCGGGTGGGCGGCGAGGAGGTCCTCGACCTCGCGGGGGTAGACGTTCTCGCCGCCGGAGACGATCATCTCGTCGTCGCGCCCGGAGACGAAGAGCAGCCCGTGGCGGTCGAAGTGGCCGACGTCGCCGGTGCTCATCAGGCCGTCGATGACGGCCTTGGAGCCGCCGCCGGTGTAGCCCTCGAAGAGGAACTCGTTGCCGACGAAGATCCGTCCCTCCTGGCCCGGCGCCACCGCGCCGCCGCCGGCGTCGAAGAGGCGGACCACGGTGCCCTTGGGCGGGCGGCCCGCGGTGCCCGGGGCGAGGCGCAGCTCGGCGGGCGTGGCGATCGTCGCCTGGGCCACCTCGGTGGATCCGTAGAGGTTGTAGACGACCTCCCCAAAGGCGTCCATGAACCGCTCCGCGAGGTCGCCGTGGAGCGCCGAGCCGCTGATGCCGGCGATCTTCAGCGAGCTGGTGTCGTACTTCCGCCGGGTCGCCTCGGGGAGGTCCATGATGCGCTGGGCCATCACCGGCACCAGGACCAGGACGTCGGCGCGGTGCTCGGCGATCGCCGCCAGGGTCTGCTCGGGGTCGAAGCGGCGCTGGAGGATGACGGTGTCGGCCAGCAGCAGCGCCAGCTCGTAGTTGGCGAAGCCCCAGGAGTGGAACAGCGGCGCCGCGACCAGGGTGCGCTGGCCGGCGCGGAGCGGGATCCGGGAGAGGAACCCGCAGGCGGCGCCGAGGCCCTTGGGCTGGGAGCGGCGGGCGCCCTTGGGGGTGCCGGTGGTGCCCGAGGTGAGGATCGTCACCTTGCCCTGGCTCTGGGGCGGCGTGACCTCGGCCGTGTCCCCGGCGGCGATCAGCGCCTCCAGCGCCGGCGCGTCCTCGCCGCCCCGGCCCCAGGCGGTGAAGCGCAGGCGGCCCCTGGTCGCGGCGGCCAGGAGCGCCTCGAACTCCTCGTCGTGGATGATCGCCTTGGCCCCCTCGCGCTCCATGACCTCGGCCAGCTGCGGCCCGGCGAAGCCCGTGTTGAGGTAGAGCGAGTCGGCGCCGAGCTTGGACAGCGCCACCGTCGCCTCCACGAAGTAGCGGTGGTTGCGGCACATCACGCCGACCCCGTCACCAGCCCCGATGCCCGCCCTGGCCAGCTCGCGCGCCAGGGCGTTGGTGCGGCGGTGGACCTCGGCGAAGGTCAGGGTGCCGAGCTCGTCGACGATCGCCGCCCGGTCGGGGTGGACGCCCGCCGTCAGGGCGTAGCCCGCGGCGGTGCTGAATCCCCAGCGCAGGATGGTCCTGACCCGGTGCAGGGTGTGCTTCGGCGCCTCGATCGCCACCGCGCCGGCGCGGGCCAGCACCACGACGTCGTGGACCTGCTTGTCGACGAACGCCACGGCGCGCAGCGGCAGCCGCAGCGCGGCGCGCCCCACCGCTGGCATCTCAGGCATGGGCGAGATTATGGCCCGATGGGGCAACTCGCCGTCCGCCGCTCAGCCGGCGGCGCGGCGGGCGAGGGCCTCGGTGAGGCGGGCGATGGCGCTGGCCAGGCCCCAGTCGGCGCCCAGCGCGGCCAGGCGCCGGGGGTCGGCGGGCGCGTCGGGGACGGCGCAGTCGGGCAGGTCGAGGGGGATGTCGGCGACCGGGGCGACGACCCGGCGGGCGCCGGCCAGGTACTCCAGGGCGGGGCCGTCGAGCCGGGTGTTGGCGATGATGCCCTCCAGGTCGCCGTGGCGGCGGACCAGGTCGACGGCGGTCTTGGCGCCCACCCCCCGCAGGCCGGGGAGGCCGTCGGAGGGGTCACCGCGGAGGATCGCGAAGTCCAGGTAGCTCCGCCCCGGGATGCCGTAGCGCCGGGTGATCTCGGCCTCGTCGACCACCGCCAGGCCGCCCCGCTCGGGGTAGAGGACGGTGACGTCGGGGTCGCGGACCAGGGCGAAGAGGTCGCGGTCGCCGGACCAGATCTCGACCCTCCCGGTGACCCGGGCGACGATCGAGGCGATCACGTCCTCGGCCTCGAAGCCGGCGGCGCCGATCACCGCCAGGCCGGCGGCGCGAAGGACGTCCCAGGCCACCGGCATCTGGGGCTCGAGCTCGGGCGGGACGGGCTCGGCGACGCGGTGGGCCTTGTAGGTCGGCAGGGCCTCGACCCGGAAGGCCGGGCGCCAGTCCTCGTCGGTGGCCAGGGCCAGGTGGGCGGGGCGGCGCTCGGTGATCAGGCGGGCCAGGTTGTCGATGCAGCCGCGGGCGCCGTTGATCGGCGCGCCATTGGGCGCCACCACCGTCCTGGGGACCCCGTAGAAGGCGCGGAAGATCAGGCTGGAGCCGTCGATCAGGAGCCAGTCGGTGGGCACCGCGCAAGTATGGTGGGGAAGATCATGCCGGCGAAATCATGCCGGGGCCGCCCGGGCGGGTTGGTTCCGCTGACCGGCTCAGACGATCAGCATCGAGTCGCCGAACTCGTGCCAGAGGTAGCCGCGGTCGAGCGCCTCGGAGTACGCTCGGGCCAGCAGGTCGCGGTCGAGGAAGGCTTCGAGCAGGTCGAAGTGGCTGGCCATCGGCTCGTGCATCCCGGTGATCAGGCCGTCGACGGAAAGGATCGGGGTGCCGGGGCCGATCCGCAGGTCGGTCCAGCCGGAGGTGGCGCGGACGTGGCCGCCGGGGCCCAGGCTGGACTCCAGGGCCCGCACCACGGTGGTGCCGACGGCGATCACCCGCTCGGCGCCGTTCACGGCCTCGGCCGTGGCCTGGGAGACCTCGAACCACTCCTCGTAGAGGTGGTGCTCGAGGTCGAAGGCGTCGTCCTGGTAGGAGCTGAGCCCGGTGTGCAGGACCAGCTCGGCGGTGCGCACCCCGCGCCGCCTGAGGGCCAGGAGCAGCTCCCAGCTGAAGGGCCGGCCGGCCGAGGCCATCTCGGCCGAGCCGGGCACCCCGGCGTAGACGTTCTGGTAGAAGTCGAGGGGAACCGGGCGGGGGACGTAGGAGTAGCGGATGGGCTCGCCGGTGGCGGCCATCGCGCTCAGCCCGTCGCCGTCGGTGGTCAGGCGCCAGAGCAGGGGGATGTCGGGGCGCCGCCCGACGACCGTGGCGTGGAGGCTGCCGCCGCCCATCACCAGGCGCTCGCCGGGGCGCAGCTCGACGTTGGCGAAGGGCGCCACCGGTTCCACCGCCAGCACGTCCCAGGCGGACCCCGCCGAGGCTCGGGATCCTCCAGGGCCCCGGCCGGGACGGCGGACGCAGGGGCGGATCTGCACGGTGCTGCCGTCCTGCCGGCGCGCGGGCAGGGCGGCGGGCAGGGTGCGGCTGGTGTTGAGCACCAGCAGGTCGCCGGCGCGGAGGTGGTCGCCGATGGCGTCGAAGCGGCTGTGGGTCAAGCGGCCCTTGGTGCGGTCGGCGACCAGCAGGCGGACGTGGTCCCGGCGCAGGCCGCGCAGCTCCGGCGGCAGCGAGGCCCGCTGGGCCGGGGGCACCGGCGGCAGGTCGCGGACCGCGAAGCCTGCGACCATCGTGAGGCCGGGGTGGGAGATTGGCGTGAGTCCGCGATGGGCGGAAACCAGCCTGTCAAGCATTTGAAGGCACCGCCGCTGCCGCCAGGATCTCCGCGGCGCTGGTCCGGGTCCCCGAGGGCACGTCCGCCAGCCCCGCCGCCAGGAGCACGAAGGCCTCCGCCACCTCGACCGGGTTGGCCAGGCTGGCCGGGTCGTCCTCGGGCAGCGCGGCGCGATGCATGGCGGTGTCCATGTCGCCGGGATCGACGGCGTGGATCCGCACCCCGGTGCCCGTGAGCTCGGCGCCCCAGGTCCGGGTCAGGCCCTCCAGCGCCGCCTTGGAGACGGAGTACGCGCCCCAGCCGGCGTAGCCGTTGACGGCGACGTCGGAGGTGACGTTGATCACCGCCCCCCGGCCCCGCTGGATCATCCCCCCGAGCAGCGCCCAGGCCAGGTGGAAGGGGGCGTGGAGGTTGACCCTGACGACCCGGTCGAAGACGTGCGGGGGGTAGTCGACGAGGTAGGGCAGCGGCGTCGGGCCGAGGTCGGAGGCGTTGTTGACCAGCACGTCGACGCGGCCGAAGCGCTCCAGGGCCAGCACCACCAGGCGCTCGACGTCGCGGGCCTGGCCGACGTCGGCGACCACCGCCAGGCACTCGCCGCCGGCGGCTTCGATCTCCGCGCGCACGGCCTCCAGCTCGGCCTCGCCGCGGGCGCAGATCGCCAGCCGCGCCCCCTCCCGGGCGAAGGCCAGGGCCATCGCCCGGCCCAAACCCCGCGAGGCGCCGGTGATCAGCGCCACCTGGCCGTCGAGCTGCTTCATCACGTTCCTCCTTCGGGCATGACCTGATCGTGCGCCGGGCGGGGCGGCGGGGCATCGGCCGAGGGGCGGGTCGGGGCTCCGCCTTTGGGCGGAGGGCGGCTCAGTCCACCAGGCGGCCGCGGACCGCGGCCAGCGCGGCCTGGGTGCGGTCGGCCACGTCCAGCTTCTGGAGGATGTTGCTGACGTGGGTCTTGACGGTCTTCTCGGAGATGAACAGGCGCCGCCCGATCTCCTTGTTGGCGAAGCCCTCGGCGATCAGGCGGAGGACGTCGCGCTCGCGCGCCGTCAGGGCCGAGCCGGGCGGGGCGCTGGCCCGGTGCATCAGGCGGCTGGCGACGTCGGGGTGGAGCGCGGGCCGGCCCCGGTGGACCTCGCGGATGGCCTCCGCCAGGGCCTCCGGCTCGACGTCCTTGAGCATGTAGCCGGCCGCCCCGGCGTCGATCGCGGCGAAGACCTGGGCGTCGTCGACGTAGCTGCTCAGGACCAGCACCCGGGTGGCGGGGGCGATCTCGCGCAGCCTTCGGATGGCGCCGACCCCGTCGCCGGCCGGCATGACCAGGTCCATCAGGACCACATCGGGATGCTCGCGGGTCACCACCTCGACCGCCGCCGGGCCGCCGTCGGCCTCGCCGGCGATGGCGATGTCGGGCTGGAGCCGGAGGAAGGCGCGCAGGCCCTGGCGGACGACCGCGTGGTCGTCGACCAGCACCACCCGGATGGCGCCGGCGACGCCGGGCGTGGTCGGGCGGTCAGCCATCGCCGTCGGCGCCCGCCCCGCCGGACGCCCTGGCGGCCGCCGCCGGGCGCGGCCCACCCGCTCGCCGCGCCGGCAGGAAGACCCTGACCTCGGTACCCCGCCCCGGCGCGGTGTCCAGGGTGAAGGCCGCGTTGACCGCCGCCGCCCGCTCGCTCATGGTGCTCAGGCCCATGGTCCGCACCGTGCGGGGCAGGGTGTCGAGGTCGAAGCCCGGGCCCTCGTCGCGGACCGACAGCTCGGTGCCGCCGCGCCAGGCCCGCAGGTAGCCCCGCACCGGCGCGCCGCGGCCGTGGCGGACGGCGTTGTGCATCGCCTCCTGGCCGATCCGCAGCAGGGCCAGCTCCTCCTCCAGCGACAGCTCGGGGTGACCCTCGGCGCGGAACTCGAGGTCGGCCTCGCGGCCCCGGCGCAGCGACTCCGCGTGGTCCGCCAGGGTCGCGGCCAGGCCGTCGCGCTCCAGCGACTTGGGCCGCAGCGCGTAGACCATGCCGCGCAGCTCGGCCAGGGTCGCCGCCGCCTGGTCGTGGAGGCGTTCCAGGGCGGCCGCCGCGTCGCCGGTCCCGGCGCGCGCCTCGAGCGCCGCCGCGCGGGCCTCGTAAACCATGCTGAAGAGGGTCTGGGAGGCGGCGTCGTGGAGCTCCCGGGCGACCCGGTGGCGCTCCTCCATGATGGCCAGGTCCTGGCTCTCGGCATACAGCCGCGCGGTGGCGATCGCCACCCCGGCGTGGGAGGCCAGCATCTCCACCAGCTCCTGGTCGCGGGCCGAGAAGCTGCCCTCGGGCGTACCCGAGAGGTACAGCTCGCCGAGCGTCTGGCCGCGGTGCCGGATCGGCACACCCAGGAACTCCGCCATCTCGGGGTGGTGCTCGGGGTACCAGGAGAAGCTCGCGTGGTCGCGGATGTCGGCGACCCGGATCGAGCGCCCCTCCCGGAGCAGGATGCCGAGCACCCCGTGGAAGCGCGGCAGGGTCGCCGATCTTGCGCGCCTTGGCGTCGGTGATGCCGACGGTCAGGAAGCGGTCGAAGCCGCCCCGGCCGTCGGGGATGCCGAGCGCGCCGTAGCGGGCCCGCACCAGCCCCGCCGCGGTGCGCAGGATGGTCAGCAGGATGCGCTCGATATCGAGGTCGCCGGCGATCGCCAGCGCGGCTCGGTTGAGCGCCTCCAACTGCTCGGTGCGGTCGCCGTCGGGCATGGCGACCAGTGTAGGGGCGCTAGGTCAGCACGCGACGCAGCCGCTGGTGGGGCACTGGCTGGCCAGGGACAGGGACTGGCAGGAGGGGTCGCTGCAGGCGCAGGACTGGACGCAGGAGGTGGTCACACCGCCCACCACCAGGGGCGCGTCGGCGTCGGTCAGGCGCCTGATCGTCTCGGACCGCAAGCTCAGCCGCCGGAGGTTCTCTCGCATTTTCACCCTGAGAATGGGCGTGGCCGCGCCGCATCGCGGCACAGCTCACGCTGGTCTGATCCACCCGAGACACCACATCGGTCCCTGGCCGCCACCGTTGCGCCCCGAAGCGGTCAGGGAATGCTCTGATATCCAGGGTGGACCGCGTCCGCTTACCTGTCAACGGGCCCGTATGGGCCAATGACTCAGGCGGCCACGGGCTCCGGTTGGGTACGGATCGCGAGGATCCTGGGGGAGAGGATCCAGAGGCCCGCCGCGCTGCTGGCGCAGGCCCCGGCGATCAGCGTGGGGACGGGCCCCCACCAGGTCCCCATCAGCCCGCCCACGATCGAGCCCAGCGGCATCGTGCCCCAGACGATGGTGCGCATGGTGGCGTTCATCCGGCCCTGGACCCGGTGGGGCGTGATCGCCTGCCGCAGGCTGACCTGGTTGATGTTGTAGACCGGCACCATGAAGCCGCCGACGAAGGTCGTCCCGACCATAAGCGGGAAGGCCGCCCCGAGCGTCGCCAGCGGCGTCAGGAAGAGGGCCAGGCCGCCGACCGTGCTGGTCAGCACCAGGCTCGGCCCGACCCCGGTCCGGGCGGTGATCCAGGTCGTCGAGAGCGCGCCCAGCAGGGACCCCACGCTGCCCAGGGCGAAGATCAGGCCCACGGTGCCGGGGCTGAGGTGGAGCACCTTGTAGGCGAAGATCAGCTCCACCGCGAAGAACATCGACGTGCCCAGGTTGCTGGTGGCGGTGCAGCCGGCGATCCGCCGCAGGACCGGGTTGCGGAGCACCACCCCGACGCCCTCGCGGAGCTCGGCGAGGAAGCCGGTCTCGATCCCCAGGCCAGGCTCGGGCGCCTCCTTGGCCGGCTCGGGACGCCGGATCAGGGCCAGCGACGCCGAGGAGACCAGGAAGGAGACCGCGTCGGCGGTGACCGCCAGCGCCGCGCCCACGGCCTGGAGCAGGAAGCCCGCGAAGGCCGGCCCGGCGACCTGGGCCGAGGAGTTGGTGACCTCCAGCTTGGAGTTGCCCTCGACCAGCTCGGAACGCTCCACCAGGGCCGGCAGGCAGGACTGGTAGGAGACGTCGAAGAAGACCGTCAGGACCCCGGTGGCGAAGGCCACCACGTAGAGCTGGGCCAGGCCCAGGACGCCGAGCCCGGCGGCCGCCGGGATGGTCCCCAGCAGCAGCGCCCGGCCCACGTCGCAGGCGATCATCAGCGGGCGGCGGCGGACCCGGTCCGAGTACACCCCGGCGACCAGCCCCAGGAGCGGGAAGGGCAGGAACTCCAGCGTCGCCAGGATGCCCACCTGGAGGGCGTTGGCGTGGAGCCCGATGATCGCCAGCGTCGGCAGCGCGAGCTGGCTGACCTGGCTGCCGAAGCGGCTGATGGTCTGCCCCGCCCATAGCTTGAGGAAGTCCGGGTTGCCCCAGAGCGCGCCGCCGAAGAGCCGTTGCCGCATCGCGCTGAGGGTAGCGCGCGGGCGCCGCCGGCGGCAGCCGGGCTGCTAGCTTTCAAGCCGTGCCCGCCAAGCCGACGCGCCCCCGCGCGACCCGCCTCCGCGCCTGGTTCCTGCGCACCTTCGCCGGCCGCACCGCCGAGCAGGCAGGCTGGGACCGCGAGCCGGTGGTCGCCGCCGGCCCCGCTCGCCGCCTGACCCTCGGGGCCCTGACCCTGGACGTGGTCCCCGTCGGCCTCCGCGCCGCCGGCGCCAACCCCAGGAGCGTGGTCTACAAGGTCACCCTGACCGCCGAGGGGTCTCCGCCGCTCCGGATCGGTGGGGGCCAGCCCCGCGCCTGGTCCTCCAGCTACGGCTTCCCCCCGGCCGAGGCGGGCGCCCTCCACGCCGCCGAGGCCGCCCTCGACGAGCTCTGGCAGGCGCACTCCGACTTCGACGCCTGGGTCGCCCAGGTCACCGCCGGCATGTCCGAGGCCGAAGCCGAGGCCATGCTCGACAGCCCCGCAGTCAGGCTCGACGCCGGCGCCGCTGCCTGGGTCGGCCCCCTCCTCGAACCCCACCGCGCCAACCGGGAGGCCGGGGGAACCTGGTTCGCGCCCGAGCCCTAGCCCCGCCGCCGCGGTGCTCGCCCTAGCTCTCCGACCGCCTCCGCCGGGCCTGCGGCTGGGCCTTGCCGGCGAGCTTGCGCGCCGTCCCCGCCAGCCCCGCCGCATCCAGCCCGTGCCGCGCGAGGATGTCCTGCGGCCGCGCGTGGGGCAGGAACTCGTCGGGCAGCGCCACCACCCGCACCTTCCCCGCCAGCCCCGCCGGTGCCAGCGTCTCCAGCACCCCGGCCCCGAAGCCGCCGGTGATGACGTTGTCCTCGACGGTGATCAGCGCCGGGTAGCGCACCGCCCAGTCGGTCACCAGCCGGGGGTCCATCGGCTTGAGCCAGCGGGCGTTGACCACCCCGGCGTCGATGCCCTCCGCGGCCAGCGCCTCGGCCGCTTCCAGGGCCGTCCGGACCATCCGCCCGATGGCCAGGAAGCAGACATCGGAGCCCTTGCGGACCTCCTCCCAGCGGCCCACCGGCAGCGGCTCGACGGGCAGGTCGGGGGTCGAGGCGGCCGCCCCCTTGGGGTAGCGGATGGCCATCGGCCCGTCCAGCTTGAGCGCGGTCTCCAGGAGCGCGCAGAGCTCGGTGGCGTCAGCCGGGGCGGCGATCACCAGGTTGGGCACCAGGCGCAGGTAGGTGAGGTCGAAGATGCCGTGGTGGGAGGCGCCGTCGGGGCCGGTGACCCCGGCGCGGTCCAGCATCAGGACCACCGGCAGGCGGTGCATCCCCACGTCCAGCAGGACCTGGTCGAAGGCCCGCTGCAGGAAGGTGCTGTAGATCGCCACCACCGGGTGCAGCCCGGTGAGCGCCAGGCCGGCGGCGAAGGTCACCGCGTGCTGCTCGCAGATGCCGACATCAAAGAAGCGCTCGGGGAACTCGCGGGCGAAGTCCAGCAGCCCGGTCGGGGAGGGCATCGCGGCGGTCAGCGCCACCACCTCGGGGTAGCGCGCGGCGGCCGACAGCAGGGCCTCGCTGAAGACGTCGGTCCAGGTCAGCTCCTGCTTGCGCGCGGCGCCGGTGGCGGGGTCGAAGACGGCCACGTCGTGGAGCTTCTTGACCTCGTCGTCGATGGCCGGGCCGTAGCCCCGGCCCTTCTCGGTGACCACGTGGACCACCACCGGCTCGCCGAGCTGGCGCGAGCGCCGGAGCACGTCCTCCAGGGCGGTGACGTCGTGGCCGTCGACCGGGCCGGTGTACTTCAGCCCCAGGCCGTCGAAGACCGTCGAGGGCTGGAGCAGCTGCTTCATGCTCTCCTTGACCCGGAAGGCGGCCTGGTCGGCGTGCTCGCCGACCACCGGCAGGTCGCGCAGGCGCTGGCTGATCTCGGCCTTGAGCCGCTCGTAGCGGGGGTCGACCCGGAGCCCGGCGAGCTGCCGGGCCAGGCCGCCGACGGTGGGGGCGTAGGAGCGCCCGTTGTCGTTGAGGATCACCAGCAGGTTGGGCGGCTGGAGCTCGGCGATCTGGTTGAGCGCCTCGTAGGCCATCCCGCCGGTCAGCGCGCCGTCGCCGATGACCGCGATGACGTGCCCCTCCCGGCCCTGCCGCAGCCACCCCTCGGCGAGGCCCAGGGCGTAGCTCAGCGAGGTCGAGGCGTGGCTGTTCTCGATGACGTCGTGCTCGCTCTCCCGGCGTGAGGGGTAGCCCGACAGCCCGCCCTCCTGGCGCAGGGTCGGGAAGTCGTCGCGCCGCCCGGTGACCAGCTTGTGGACGTAGGCCTGGTGCCCGGTGTCCCAGACGATGGCGTCCCGGGGCGACTCGAAGACCCGGTGCAGCGCCAGGGTCAGCTCGACGACGCCGAGGTTGGGCGAGAGGTGCCCGCCGGTCGCCGCGATGCGCTGGACCAGGAACTCGCGGATCTCCGCGCAGAGGCGGTCGAGCTGGGCGCGGTCCAGACCCCGCAGGTCGGCCGGGGAGCTGATGGTGTCGAGCAGGCCGTCCAAACCAACCCAAGCGTACACGCGGGGCGGATGCCCGGCGCCTAGAATCGAACCGATGGCGGCCTTTCTGCAGGTGCTGCCTCCCGCGTGCCTGGTTCCGGTTCCGGGGGTCGGCGAGATGTTCGTCCGCGACAGCGGCGAGCGTGCCGAGAGCCGGGGCACGGTGCTCCTGCTGCACGGTTGGATGTTCGCCGCCGACCTCAACTGGATCACCTGCTTCGGGCCGCTGGTGGAGGCCGGCTACCGGGTCGTCGCCGTCGACCACCGGGGCCACGGCCGGGGGCTGCGGACGCTGGCCCCGTTCCGCCTCCAGGACTGCGCCGACGACGCCGCCGCGCTGCTGCGCCACCTCGGCGCCAGGCCCGCGCTGGTGGTCGGCTACTCGATGGGCGGCGCGATCACCCAGCTGATGGCCCGCCGGCATCGCGACGTGGTGGCCGGGATCGTGCTCTCGGCCACCTCCCTGTACTGGAGCGGCGACCGCCGCAGCCGCGTCTTCTGGAAGGCCATGGGCCTGCTCCAGCTCTACCTCCGCACCTCGTCCCGGCGGGTCTGGCAGCGGGCCCTGAAGCGGCGCGGGATGACCATGGACGACGAGGTCGCGGTCTGGCTGGTGACCGAGCTGGAGCGCGGCGACCCGGCCGCCATCGCCGAGGCCGGTCGCGAGCTGGGCCGTTTCGACTCCCGGCTCTGGGCCAGCGAACTGGACCTGCCGACGGCGGTCGTCTGCACCACCCGGGACCGCCTGGTCCTGCCGGTCAACCAGCGGCTGATCGCCGACACCATTCCCGGGGCGCGGCTGTTCGAGGTCGCCGGCGACCACACCGCGGTCGGCATGCTGCCCCACCTCTACGTGCCGGCGCTACTGGAGGCCGTGGACGACGTCCGGGGGCGGGTGGCGGAGGCCGCCGGCAGTCCCCGCGCCGAGGGCGCCGCCTGACCGACCAGGGTCGGCCGGCGGCTCGGCCCTCGGGTCAGCCTAGGCCAGGCAGTTGAGCAGGCTGGCGCAGATGTTGCGGTTGCCGACGCACTCGCTCGGCTGCGAGTAGGTCGTGGGGTAGACGCAGAACACCGTGGCCAACGTGGGGTTCTGGGTCAGGCAGCGGATGCTGCTGACGTAGACCGCCCCGGCGGCGATGGCGCCGAGGTCGTCGCCGCCGAGCTCGCGCACGGTTTCCCGGGAGAGGGTGAGGCGCTTGGTGCCGTTCTTCATCCTTCCCGGCTCAGGCGCAGATTGCCGTTCTGACGCAGGGGAGATCGGTGCGGCAGTAGCAGTTGGTCAGCTCGGTCTGGTTGGTGGTCTGGGGACAGCCGAGGCTGCCGGCCAGGTGGCCGCCGCGGGCGTCGAGGTCTTCGGGGCTCAGCTCGCGGACGGTCTCCCGCGAAAGTGCGAGGTTGCGCTTCATGGGGCTTCTCCCTACCGGTCCCCGGCGAGCCCGGACGCGCCGTGACGGCACGCGCGAGGCGCTGGCGGACCCATTCCTTCCCGGCCGGTCAGACACCGGCCGCCAGGACATGCTAGGCGGGTCGCCCGGCGCCGGTCAAGCGGGCGTCAACCGGCGGTCGCGGTCAGCTCCAGCAGCTGGTCGAGCGGGTCGGCGACGGCGTCGTCGGCGGCCATATCGGCGATCACCGCGCGCTCGATCTCCTCCAAGCGCTTGCCGCGGTCGCGCTCCAGCACCTTCATGCGGCGGTCGAAGAGGTCGGAGGCCACCAGCACGAACTCGGTCAGGGTGGTGCCGAAGGGCGGGTTGTCCTCGTCGTACGCCTCGTAGAACTCCGGCAGCACCGCCAGCGCGGTCGGGAAGAGCTCGTTCATCCGGCGCTTGATGACGTCCCAGATCGCGTCGTCCTCGCTGACCAGCCGGTTCAGCAGGTACACCCCGTAGCGGATGTGCCGCGACTCGTCGCGCGCCGTCAGCTTGATCCCCGAGAGCATCCCCGGCAGCAGCCCGTTGGCCTCGATGTTCTTGCGGAAGCCGTAGTAGCCGGTCTCCGCCAGCATCCCCTCGATGACCATGTTGTAGGTCACCGAGGCCTCCGCCAGGGCCTCGCGGGAGTCGTCGTCGACGAGCCGGTTCATGGCCGCCGGGAGGTCCTCGAAGAAGAGCTTGCGGTAGCTCGGGGTGACGTACTTGTGGAGGTCGTAGTCGACCCGGGGCACCTCGTCGAGCCAGCGGCGGAAGAACTCCACGTGCTTGGCCTCCTCCCAGAGGAAGGACGTCAGGTAGATCTCCTCCTCGACGTGCCCGCCGCGGGCGATGGCCATGATCAGGGGCAGGAGGTCGACGGTGACCGCCTCCTCGCCGGCCTGGAAGAGGGCGATGTCGCGGAGGAAGAAGTCGCGCTCGACGTCGCTGAGCCTGGCCCAGTCGACCCGGTCCTGGGTGAAGTCGATGTCGGCGGGGTCCCAGGTGCCGAGCTTCTTGGCCTTCTGGAAGAGGCGCATGGGGACGCTGTCGAAGCGCAGTCCTCGCGCCGACGTCGTCTGATAACCCTGGCGCTGGATCGTCGCCGCCACGTCACACCTCCTGCTCAACCCGCTGTGGTGGTCAGGGTAACACCGGGCGGCGGCGGCGCCCGGGCCACTTGCGCCGGTGCCCGAGGATTGTCGGGATGCGCGTCGCCTCGCTGCTGCCCAGCGCCACCGAGATCCTCTTCGCCATCGGCGCCGGGCCGGAGGTGGTCGGGGTCACCCACGAGTGCGACCACCCCGAGGCCGCCCGCTGGCTGCCGGCGCTGACCAGCAGCGCCATCGACCACGACGGCCAGCCCTGCGCCGCGATCGACCGCCACATCCGCGGCGCGCTCCACGGCGGCTCCAGCATCTACCGGCTCGATGAGACGCTGCTGGCCCGGCTCCGCCCCGACCTGGTGGTGACCCAGGAGCTCTGCGAGGTCTGCGCGGTGGCCTACGGCCAGGTCGAGCGCGCGGTGCGCCGGCTGCCCGGGGAGGCCGAGGTGATCTCGCTGGAGCCCAGCTCGCTGGACGACGTCCTGGCCACCATGCTGGCCCTGGGCCGCCGCACCGGGCACCTGGTGGAGGCCGGGATGGCGGTCGCCGCGCTGCGGGCGCGGATCACGGCGGTGGACGCGCTGCCGCCGCCAGGGCCGCCGCCGGCCGCCGGCGCCGGCGGCCCCCGCCCGACCGCCGGTTCCGCCGCCCGGCCGGTGGTCGCCTGCATCGAGTGGACCGACCCGCTGATGGCCGGCGGTCACTGGGTGCCCGAGATGGTCAGGCGCGCCGGCGGGGTCGACCCGCTGGGGCGGGAGGGGAGGCGCTCGGAATACGTCGAGTGGGACCGGGTGGTGGCCGTCCAGCCCGACGTAATGCTCCTGATGCCCTGCGGCTTCGGCCTCGCCGAGACCCTGGCCCGGGCCGCCGAGGTCACCGGCCGCGAGGGCTTCGCCGACCTGCCCTGTGCCCGCTCCGGCCGGGTGGTGGCCGTCGACGGCTCCGGCTACTTCAACCGTCCCGGCCCCCGCATCGTTGCCGGGCTGGAGATCGTGGCGGCGGCGCTGCGGGCCGAGCCCGGCGACCAGCTCCCGGAGGGCGCGGCCTGGGTCGCCGGGGGGTGACGCCGCCCTCGGGTGGCGCGGCGGCGTGACCCCGCGCGGGTTCCTGGCCCGGCTGCGGCACCTGGCCGTCGACCTCACCCCGCTGCGCGAGTCGCGCGACTTCCGACTGCTCTGGAGCGGGCAGCTGATCTCCATGGTCGGCCGCCAGATCACCACCGTGGCGCTGCCCTTCCAGGTCTTCCAGATGACCGGCTCGTCGCTGGCCGTCGGCACCCTGGGCCTGGTCCAGCTGGTGCCCTACATCGTGATGTCGCTGGCGGGGGGCAGCCTGGCCGACAGCTACGACCGGCGCAAGCTGCTGCTGGGGACCCAGGTCGGCCTCGCCGCCACCTCGGGGCTGCTGGCGCTGGGCGCCTTTGGCGGGCGTCCCGCGCTGCTCTTCGTCTACGCCGTGGCCGGCCTGGCCTCGGCGATCTCGGCGATCGACCTGCCGGCGCGCGCCGCCACCACTCCCAACCTCGTCCCGCCCCGGCGCCTGGCGGCCGCGCTCTCGCTGAACTTCGCCCTCTTCCAGGTGACGCTGGTCGCCGGGCCGGCGGTGGGCGGGCTGATCATCGCCCGCTTCGGGCTGGGCTGGGGCTACCTGATCGACGTCGCCACCTTCGGCGCCTCGATCGCCGCGGTGCTGCTGCTGCGGCCCCAGCGTCCGGTGGGGGCGCGCCGGGAGCCGCCGCTGCTGGCGATCGGGCGGGGCCTGCGCTTCGTCGGGGAGAGGCAGCCGATCCTGGGCTGCTTCGTCGCCGACCTCGACGCCATGATCCTGGCCTGGCCCCGGGCGCTGTTCCCGGTGATCGCCCTGCAGGGCTACCACGCCGGCGCCGCCGGCCTGGGGCTGCTCTTCGCGGCCCCCGGGGTGGGCTCGGTGGTGGCCTCGCTGCTCTCCGGCTTCGTCGGCGGGCTGCGCCACCAGGGCCGGGCGGTGCTGATCTCGGTGGCGGTCTGGGGCCTGGGGATCGCGCTCTTCGGCCTGACCACCTTCTCGCTGCCCCTGGGCCTGGCCTGCCTGGCCCTCGCCGGGGCCGCCGACGCGATCAGCGCCATCGCGCGCGGCACCATCATCCAGACCATCACCCCCGACCGCCTCCGGGGCCGGCTCTCGGCGACCAACTCCATGGTGGTGGTCGGCGGCCCCTACCTGGGCGACTTCCGGGGCGGCGCGATGGCCTCGCTGATCGGGCCGGGCACCGCGCTGGTGGCCGGCGGGGTGCTCTGCGTGGCGGTCTGCGGCCTGATCGCGGCGCTCCTGCCCCGGCTGCGCGACTACGACTCCACGGCACCCCCGGTGGCGGCGCCCGACGGCTAGAGCGGCCTGCGCCCCCTGAACCCCTCGCCGATCCGGTGCCAGTGGGCCACGCTCGGCTCGCCCAGGCGCCAGCACAGCTCGACCAGCTCGCCGTCACGGTCGGACAGGAAGTCGACCAGGCCGGTCCAGGGGTCCTTGACCTGGATCGCCATCCGCTCCAGGCTGCCCAGCGCCACGGTCAGCGCCATCTCGGCGCCGGCCAGCTGCTCCTCGGCGGCCTCCAGCTCCAGCCGGTCGGCCTCGGAGGCCACCGCGCGGGCCGCCTTGAAGGCCGCGGTCCGCACCCGTTCCTGCATCTCGGGGATCGCCGGCAGGACGTCGGCGACCCGGCGCACGATGGCCTCGACCTCCGGCAGGGCGGCGTTGGCCTGCGCCGGCGTGTAGGTCCTCGGCGCGTCCTCGGTCATGCGGGCCATCCCGCCGTCCCCGCCCTAGCCATCGTCCCGCCGCGGCGCCTGGCGCATCGACTTGACCTCGCCGCGCCGGGTCTTGGCGGCGATCCGCCGGGCCTCCGCGCCGCGGCTCGGCCGGGTCGGGCGCCGCGGCGGGGGCGGGGGCGCCAGCGCCTCCCGCACCAGCTCCAGCAGCCGCTCGGCGACGATCTCCCGGTTGCGGGTCAGGAAGCGGCTCTCCTGGCTCATCAGCCGGAGCGGCTCGACCTCCAGCCGCAGCCCCCAGCGGAGCCGCGCCGCGACCTCCTCCGGCAGCCCCTCCAGGTGCTCCTCGGCGACGGTCAGCTCGGCGCGAGTCTCGACCTTGTCCCGCCGCTGCCCGCCCGGCCCGCTCGACCGGCTGGCCCGCCAGAGCGCGTTCTTGAGGATCTGGTCGGCGGCGGCCTCGGCGTCCATGGTCATCTGATTGTGGCGTGCCGCGCCGGGCCCCGAAGTTACAATCCGGCTCATGACGATGACGCAGAGCCCGCCCACCGGGGCCGAGACGATCCACTGGGACCTGAGCCAGCTCTACCCCGGGGACGGCCGGGCCGGCGTCGAGGCCGACCTCAGCCGCGGCGAGGAGATGGTCCTCGACTTCGAGAAGGCCTACCGGGGCCGGGTCGCGAGCCTCGACGCGCCGGCCATGGCCGAGGCGCTGCGGCGGCTGGAGGAGATCCAGGACCTGGTCGAGAAGGCCAGCTCCTACGCCTTCCTGGACTTCAGCACCAACGTCGCCGACCCCGCCAAGGGGGCGCTCCTGCAGAAGGTCCAGGAGGCCGCCACCCAGCTCGGCACCCACGTCATCTTCTTCAACCTGGAGTGGATCGCGGTGCCCGACGAGACCGCCGCCGGGATGCTCGCCGACCCCGCCCTGGACAACTACCGCCACCACCTGGAGAGCGCCCGCCGCTACCGCCCACACGTCCTCACCGAGCCCGAGGAGAAGGTCCTGACGGAGAAGACGGTGACCGCCCGGAGCGCCTGGGACCGGCTCTTCGAGGAGGCCTGCACCGCCATCCGGGTCAGGACCGGCGGCGCCGAGCTGACCCTCGACGAGGCGCTGTCGCGGCTCCACAACGGCGACCAGGACGACCGCCGCAAGCTCCAGGGCGAGATCACCGAGGCGCTCCGCGCCGACCTCCGCACCCGGCGCTTCATCCTCAACACCATCCTCGCCGACAAGATGATCGACGACCGCCTCCGCCGCTACCCCCACTGGCTGGCCGACCGCAACCTGGCCAACGAGGCCTCCGACGAGTCGGTCGAGGCGCTGATCGAGGCGGTCACCAACCGCTACGACATCACCCACCGCTACTACGCGCTCAAGCGGCGGCTGCTGGGCCTCGAGAAGATGTACGACTTCGACCGCTACGCCCCGGTCGGCGGCGACGAGCCCGACGTCTCCTGGGAGGAGGGGCGGGACACCGTGCTGGACGCCTACGCGTCCTTCTCGCCCAAGCTCCGCGACCTGGCCGCCGAGTTCTTCGACAAGGAATGGATCGACGCCGCGCTCTCGCCCAACAAGCGCGGCGGAGCCTACGCCCACCCGGTGACCCCGCGCGACCACCCCTACGTCTTCATCAACTGGACCGGCAAGCGCCGCGACGTCCTGGTGCTGGCCCACGAGCTGGGCCACGGTGTCCACATGTCGCTCAGCCGCAAGCAGACCGGGCTCAACTTCAACACGCCTCTGACCACCGCCGAGACGGCCTCGATCTTCGGCGAGACGGTCACCTTCTCCAAGCTCCTGAGCGGGGAGACCGACCCCAAGCGCCGCCTCAGCCTGCTCATCGGGCGGATCGACGACTCCGTCGCCAGCATCTTCCGGCAGATCGCCATGAACCGCTTCGAGGACGTCATCCACAACCGGCGGCGGGGCGAGGGCGAGCTGTCGGAGGAGACCCTCAACGACGCCTGGCTCCAGACCCAGCGGGCGATGCTCGGCCCGGCCGTCGAGGCGACCGAGAACTACGGCATCTGGTGGAGCTACATCCCCCACTTCATCGGCGTGCCGGGCTACGTCTACGCCTACGCCTTCGGCAACCTGCTGGCGCTGGCGATCTACAAGCGCGCCGAGGCGGAGGGCCCGAGCTTCGCGCCGCGCTACTTCGACCTGCTGGCCTCGGGCGGCTCGGAGTCGCCCGAGCAGCTGACGGCGCGGATCGGCGTCGACCTCACCGACCCGGGCTTCTGGGCCGGCGGCCTGGAGCAGATCTCCGACCTGGTGGACGAGGCGGAGGCGCTCAGCCGGCAGGTCTGAGGCCGGCGGTGGCCCGGCCGGGATGCCGGGTCCGGGCCACCGCGCGATCGGGCTACCCCAGGCAGCTGAAGAGGGTGCCGGTGGCGGTCCGGCAGAGCCCGTGGTTGCTGTCGCAGATGCAGACGCTCAGCCCCGGCCCTCCCGATGGGTTGGTCGTCGGGCACCCGATGCAGATGCTCTGCTGGGTGCCGCCGCCGGCGATCCTGGTCATCCCGGCGATCTCCTCGACCGACAGCTCGCGGACGGTTTCGCGGGCGATCCTCAGCTTCATCGCGCGCCTAGCCGACGATCTGGCAGACGTTGCCGGTGAGGCAGACGCCAACGCAATGCGAAAGCTGGGTGTCGGTGGTGGCGCAGACACAGATGCTTTCCCCGCTGACCGGGGAGATCGGGATGTGGGCGCCACCGGCGGCGGTGTGCATCTGGGCCGGGGTCAGGTCGCGCAGAGTCTCACGCGCAAGATTCAGCTTCATTCCATCCCTTCCTAGGATTCGTGAGGCGGACAACCCGCGGCCCGGCATGGAGCCGCGGCGACGCCGCCATTCTCGCACCGCCCGCCGCCCCGCCGCCAGTGATGGGCTCGACCCGCCTTACGCGGGGATCCCGGGGCCAGCGGTGGGAGGCACCGCCGGCCCTGAACCTCGAGGGGTCTTCAGCGTAACCCGGTGAAACGCTGTCAACCGCTTCGTTGGCCCAAATGGTAGGGCCTGCCGAACTCAACAGCGGCTTAGAGTCAGCGAAAACCGGTAAAGGTCCGTTAGCGTTGGTTGACACCCATCGAATCCTTCACGCCCGAGCCCCGGTGGGGTGAAGACTTACGCGACCTCCGCCCGCTCCACCGCCGCCCGCGCGGCCAGGTCGCGCTCCAGCAGCTCACGCAGCTTCCCGACCTCGCCCTCCAGGCGGTGCAGCTCCAGGGTCACGTCGGCATCCGGCCGGCGCTGGTGCAGCAGCAGCGAGGTGACCTGGGAGGAGACGAACGTCACCAGCCCGATGCCCACGAATATCAGCATCCCGGAGAGCATCTGCCCGGCCGGGGTCACCGGCTTGGCGGTGGAGTAACCGAAGGTGGTGACGGCGCCGAAGGCCATGTAGAGGGCGTCGCCGAAGGTCCGCATCTCGTGGTTGGCGCCGCGCTCCAGGATCCAGAAGGCGTAGGCGGCACCGGCCCACAGCAGCAGCAGCACCGGCGCCAGGAACCAGAGGCTGCCGCGGTCGCGGTTGGAGCGGGCAGCGGCGTGTTCAACCGCCGTACCCAGGCGCACCAGCCCGATCAGGCGCAGCAGGCGGAGGATGCGCAGCGCCCGCAGGACGCCGAGCAGGGGGATCGCGGTGACCCCGTCGATCCAGTGGTGGCGGAGATAGCGCAGGCGGTCGGTGCTGTCGACCAGGCGGATCACGAACTCGCCGACGAACAGCGCCGGGAAGGCGATCAGGTAGGCATCCGGCACCGCCAGCCCGACCTCCTCCTGCAGGAACGTGAGCACCACGTACGCCAGCGCGGCGGCCGCCATGACGACCTCCCACGCCACCTCGTGCCGGGCCACGAAGGCGTTGACGCTGCCGCGATGGAGCAGGAAGGCGAGCCCTGGCGAGAGGCGATGCGCCGGCTGGTTCATCCCGACATCAGTGGGCGTACAGCGGGCGCTGGTTGCCGCCGTGGGACGAGCACGACCCCGACCGTCCACCGGAGTGGCTGAACATCCCGTCGACGCACTGCTCGACGTAGCCGTTGGTCGACTTCCAGAAGTTGGGGATGCAACTCAGGTAGTTGCAGATGTCGGCCGGCGGGGCGCTGATGGTGCTGCCGCTGCAGAAGTCGTAGCCGTAAGGATTGGCCGGTGCGTCATTGTGGCAGGCCGCGGCCGGCGGTGCTGGGGGTGCTGGCGGAGCCGGGGCTGGGGGAGGTGGGGGAGTCGGCTTGGGTGGCGCCGGGGGAGGCTTGGGCGAAGCCGGCGGGGGTGGCGCCGGGGTCGACGGCGCGGGTGCCGGCGCTGAGGTCGCGGGGGCGGACGGCGCCAGGGCCACCGGACTGCTGGCCGCCCTCCGGGGGGCCGGGGTGGTGGCGGCGGCGGTCGGCGTGGTTCCGGGGACGGGGAGGTCGGCTGACGTCGCGCCGCACCCCGCGATCGCCAGCATGGGTACCGCCAGGACCGCCAGCCGGAGACCCAACCAGTGGGCCGGCGTCCCGCGCCAGGACGTGGTGGCGATGCTTGCTGTGTTCGGTCCCCGGTGTTCCACGGCGCCTAACTTGGCAGGCGGGCCACGCGTCAGCCACACCGGGCTGTAAGGTTTCGGTAAATCTCGATGAACCGGACGGCGCCCGACGACCTCGCGGTGCAGCGCTGTCGACGCCTGTGAATCCAAGAGTGGACCGTTCGGGCCAATGTTGGCCCGAGTGGGCCAAGGGCGGGCTCAGGCCGTCGCGGCCACCGGGGCGACGGCTTCCAGCGCCGTCAGGCGGTCCTCGCGGGTCAGGCCGGCGACGCCGAGGATGGGCATGGTGACGCCGGCGCGCTCGAGGCGGCCGAGCGCGGCGTGGCACCGGGCCGGGCTGCCGATGACGCTGGTGGCGTCGATCAGCTCGTCGGGCAGGAGCGCGGCGGCCGCCTGCTTGTCGCCGGCGAGGTACAGCTCCTGGACCTGGCGGGCCTCCTCGACGTAGCCGTAGCGCTGCACCAGCTGGTTGTAGAAGTTGCGCTCACGGGACCCCATGCCTCCGACGTAGAGCGCCACGTAGGGGCGGATCAGGGCGCGGCAGAGGTCGACGTCGTCGTGCACCACCAGCGGCACCATGGGGGTGATCATCAGGTCGGCCAGGGTCCGGCCGCGCCTGGCCAGGCCGGCCTCCAGGTGGGGGCTGAAGACGTCCATGTGGTCGGGGTGGAAGATCGTCGGCATCCAGCCGTCCGCGATCTCGCCGGTCAGCTCCAGGGTCTTGGGGCCCAGCGCGGCGATGACGATCGGGATCTCAGGGCGCACCGGGTGGGTGATCAGCTTGAGGCCCTTGCTCAGCTTGACCACCTCGCCGTCGTAGACCACGCGCTCCCGGCGCAGCGCGGTGCGGATGACGTCGACCACCTCGCGGGTCCGCTGCAGCGGTTTCTCGAAGGGCACCCCGTGCCAACCCTCGACGACCTGCGGCCCGCTGCTGCCGAGCCCGAGGATGAAGCGACCGCCGCTGAGCATGTCCAGTGAGGCCGCGGTCTGGGCCAGCAGGGTCGGAGAGCGAGAGTAGATGTTGAGGATGCCGGCGCCGATCTTGATCCGCTCGGTGCGCACCGCCAGCGCGGCCATCAGGCTGACCGAGTCGTAGCCGTAGACCTCGGCGACGAAGACCGCCTCGAAGCCCAGCCGCTCGGCCTCCCGGACCAGCTCGACGGACTCGTCGAAGGCGACGCTGTCGGTATAGGGCAGCCCGATCGCGAGCTTCACACCGGTGTCCTCCGTCGGGGCGATGGCCGGCCGGCGGCCGGTGAGGCGCTCATCATACGGGGGCGCCCGCGCTGGCCGCGCAGGGCTCGCTCGACCTCGGCGGACATCGCCAGGTGGAAGGTCGAGACCAGCGCCTCGGTGGCCAGCGGGCGGAGGCGGTCGAGGGCGGCCATGATCCGGGGCTCGTCGGCCTCCGGGCTGCCGGCGGCGACGAACGGCAGCCAGAGCTGATCGAGGAAGAGCTTGACGAAGGCCTTGGCGACCTGCGAGGTGCGGCGCAGGATCTCCTCCTCGACGTCCAGGCGCCGCTCCGGCGGGATGCCCAGCGCCGACAGCTCCACCGCCGCGCGGCTGAGGACCGGGCTGGGCACCTCGTAGGCGTCGGCCCCCAGGGGTTTGATCAGCCCCAGGCGGACGGCGCGGCGGAAGACCGAATCCCGGGGGCTCTTGGCGTCGAGGCCGGCCAGCACGTCGGCCTCGGAGAGGATCGCCGGCTCCTCCTCGCCCCAGGGCGCCCGCAGGGCCCGCTCCAGCCCCAGCACCCGCCCCGCCGAGCCCGGCGGCATCTCGTCGAGGATGCGCTTGACGGCGTTGAGGTTGAAGCCGTCGGCCTGCATCTCCAGGACCAGGCGGAGGCGGTCGACGTGCTCGGCGCCGTAGTAGCCGGTGCGGCCGCGGACCTCGGGGGGCGGCAGCAGACCGCGCGACTGGTGGGCCCGGATGTTCCTGACCGTGACACCGGTCTCCCGCGCCAGGTCGTCGATGGTCAGATTGGCCTCTGGCCTATGGCTCATAATCTCGTGTAATAGTAGGTTGGATTCGGGGGTCGGTTGGAGGAGCGGCCGATGGCGGAGCAGATCACCACCCCGGCGCAGCTCAGGGCGATCGTCGCCGGTCTGACCGACGAGGCTCTCGAGGCCTGGACGCGCGACCCCGGCATGGACGTGGTGCTGGCGCCGATCTTCGCCGGGATGCGCGAGCGCTTCCTGCCCGCCAGGGCCGCCGGCCAGACCGCCGTGATCCAGTACGACATCGCCGGCCCCGACGGCGTCTCGACCTGGCAGGCCAGCATCGCCGACGGCGCCTGCGCGGTGGCCCAGGGCGCCGCGCAGACCCCGGCCGTGACGATCCAGATGGCCTTCCCCGACTTCCTCCGGCTGGTCACCGGGAAGCTGAACCCGGTGATGGCCTTCATGTCCGGCAAGCTCAAGCTGCGCGGCGACCTGATGCTGGCCCAGACCCAGTCGACCTGGTTCGACCAGCGGATCGAGCCCCCGGAGGCCCCAGGTGACGGCGCCGGCTAGCAGACCGAGTGTGCGATGACGGGCCCAGGGAGGGCGCGTCAAGCCCCGTGACGCCGCCGGCGCGGTCGAGGTCGGCGCCGCCTGGCGCCGACCTCGACCTGTAAATGTGCCTCCCGCTCCTGGTCAGATCAGGCGCTGGCGAGGCGACCGTCCGGGGGGTGGGCAGATGGCGCCGCCGGACCTGGCGCAGAGATCACGGTGGAGCACCGCGAGCGGCGGCGCGCCGGACGCGCAGGCGCGCTTGCACAGGGTGGTCCCGGGATCGGCGTTCCCGTTGCAGATGCTCGGGCTGACGAACGTGCCCGGGTACTGCAGGCCGGCACCGGTGACGGTGTTGCGGACCCACGCGGTGTAGTTGGTCACCGCCCAGTAGCAGTCACCCTGGTTGGCGGCGCCGGCTTCGACCTCCAGATAGTTGCCGCTGTTGTCGGCGCAGAACGACGTGCCGTAGCAGACGGCCGGAGGGTCGGCTGCCGAGCTCCCTCCGGTGTTGTAAACGGTTGTCTGTTCCTGGATCCTGTCCACCACGTACGTCTTGGTCGAGTCGTCGCAGCCGACGGACCCGTGGACCTCGACCTCGTCCTGGGCCGACCCTCCGGCGATGGGCTCGTTGTCGCCGCGGAAGAACATGGACGAGGTGGCGCCGCAGAAGAACTTGCTGAACAGGTCGCTGCACGTCTGGTCGCACTGGTCCGCGGCCCATTTCGCCGCCACCGCGTAGGCGCCGCCACAGACCACCGGGTCGAAGCCGGAGACGTCGCAGAAGAGCTGGGCGTCGTCGTGGGCCGTCATCGCGTCCTGGACGCAGCCCGCGACGCACGCCGCCAGCAGCAGCGGATCGACGGCGGCGACGCTGACGACCGACCGCCGGGCGGCGGTGGCCGTGACCTGCAGGTGGGTCGCGTCGACCATCGTCCCGACGGCCGACGAGTGAAGGGTCTGGCCGGTGACGACGTTGGTCCCGGTCAGCTCGGAGGTGTAGCGGTTGGCCTCCCTGCTCCCCGTCGCGGTGATCCGCCAGTCTCCCCGGCGGACGGTCTCGGAGCCGGGCGCCGGGGCGGCCGGCGCGGACGCTCGGGCGACACCGGACAGCGGTGGTGCCGTGGCGTGGGCCGCGGACAGCGGCGCCAGGGCGCCGGCCATGACGACCAGCGCGGCGGACATCCGCGCGATCTCGGTTCTGCCGATACGGAATTTCATTCGAACTCTCCTAGGTGGCCGGCCGTCGGGCCGGCGTTGAACATCGGCGGGCATGCCGTCACTGGACGGGACATATGCCGCCGTAGCAGTTGGGCACGCCGATCACCGGGTCCTGGGCGACCGCGGCCGTGCCGTGGAAATCCCCCACCAGGGTTGGTACCTGGCCGCAGGCGTCGATGCTTCCCCCGCCGCTGTACTGCTCCCCCACCCGGACGCCTCCCACCTGGTCGGTGAGGCCGGTCGGATCGGCGATCGACGTACCGCCGGAGAAGTAATAGCTGGCCATCCACCCGCCGCCGTAGGCGTGCACCACGACGTTGGCGCCGACGTAGGTCGCGCCCGTCTGGATCGTCAGGATCCCCTGCCCGCTCCCGGAGACCGTGAGGTCGTTGCAGGTGCCCCCGGGGGGCAGGCTCCAAGTCCCCGTGATCTGCGCGTCGAGCGTGACCGGGCAGAGGGCCAGCCGGCAGTTGTCGACCTGTCCCTGGGCGTGCAGGTCGCACTCCCAGACGCCTTTCACGTAGGTGACGCAGGAGCTGGGCGTGGACCCGCTCCAGGTGACCGTCACGTGGTCGCCGATCTCGATCCCATGGGCGTGAGCCCCCACTCCCTGCATCGCCACGCTGCTAAGGGCGCATATCACGCCCGCCAGCAACGGCCGCCACCGGCGTCGGCGCCGGCCGAGCCTGATCAACCAAGCCACGATTCAATACCTCCGCTGGCCGCCTTCCTGGCCCTCCGTCGCCCGTCCCGGGGTGCGCCGGGGATGACGGACCTGAGGTGGGCTGGAGTGGGCGGCGCCTTGCTCATCACCACACACCAGCGCCCCGCCGCCGTTTTCTTACAGATGTCCGGATGCGCAGGCATATGTCTTGACAGGCATATGCCTATAACGGTATATTCGGTCCCGACATGGACGCGACGCTGACCGCCCTGGCCGAGCCGAACCGCAAACGAATCGTCGAGCTCCTGCGGGAGGGGCCCCAACCCGTGGGAGAGATCGTGGTCAAGCTGCGGCTGCGCCAGCCACAGGTGTCGAAGCATCTTCGCGTCCTCAGCGATGCCGGTCTGGTCGAGGTCCGTCCGGTGGCCCAGCAGCGGTTCTACCGCCTGCGTCCGCAGGCGTTCCAGGAGCTCGCCTCCTGGGTGGAGAGCTACCGCCGCATCTGGGAGGAGCGGATGGATCGCTTCGACGCGGTGCTGCAGGACCTGCAGCGAAAGGAGAAAAATCATGGCGGCAACTGACACGTCGACCACCATCACCACCCGGGGCGACCTGGAGATCGTCCAGGAGCGCGTCTTCGACGCCCCGCGGGAGCTGGTCTTCGCGGCGATGAACGACCCCGACCTGATCCCCAGGTGGTGGGGGCCGTCCTACCTGACCACCACCGTGGAGAAGATGGACGTCCGGCCGGGAGGCGCCTGGCGCTACGTCCAGCGCGCGCCCGACGGTGGCGAGCACGCCTTCAACGGCAGGTACCTCGAGGTCGTGGCCCCCGAGCGGGTCGTCCTGACCTTCAACTACGAGGGCATCCCGGGCGACCACGAGGCCGTGTCCACCCTGGTCCTGAGCGACGAGGGCGGCAAGACCCGGATCAGCTCCACGATGGTCTTCAAGACCAAGGAAGACCGCGACGGGATGGTCCAGTCCGGGATGGAAAGCGGCGCCAGGGAGACCGACGATCGCCTGGCGGCGGTCCTCGAAACCCTCAAGCAGCCTCAAAAGTAAGGGCCAAGCCTATTTCCCGAGCAGCCGGCCGGGCCGCGGCAGTGGCCCGGGCCGGCTGCTTGGGTGCCACGCATCTGGATGCTCATTCCCCAGGCAGGATTTCGACGTACCCTTCGGTTCCGTGCACTCGAATTTGTTGCCCGTCCCTGATCAGCTTGGTGGCGTTTTCCACCCCGACGACGGTCGGCAGGCCATATTCACGTGCGATCACCGCTCCATGGGTCATCAGCCCACCGACTTCGGTCACCAGGCCTCTGATCGCTAAGAACACCGGTGTCCAGCTGGGGTCCGTGCAGGCCGTGACCAGGATGTCGCCGGGTTCGAGATCGGCCTCCGCCATGTCGTGAATGACCCGGGCCCGCCCCTCGACAGTCCCGGCGGAGACCGGCAGGCCGACCAGCGCTCCGGCCGGCAGGTGTTCACGTCGGTACGCTCCAGTCACGACCTCGCCATCTGACGTGAGGACCCGGGGAGGTTTCAGTCCCTGGTACGACCTGAACGCGTCCTGGCGCTGGGAGACGAGCTGATCGTCCACCCGGTTCGTGCGCACGACGTCGTGGAGCTCCTGGAACGTGAGGTAGAAGATGTCCTCCTTCTCCCGAAGCACGCGGGCCTCCACGAGGCGCCCGGCCTCTTCCAGCAGAGCCTGCTTGTAAACGAAATAGCGGCAGACGAGGCCGTACTTCGGATACTCCCGGTACCCGATGAAGGTCCGGACGCGATCGATCATCCGTTTGGCCTCTTCGGCCTTCCGCTCTCCGTCCGGCAGGGCCCGCAAGCGCTCCAGCACCTCCCGCTCCTTCGCCCACGCCTCCTGCCGCCCCTGCTCGAAGCGCCGCCCACCGGCGCCCGGCTGGAAGTTCTTGATGTTGCCGAGGATCACGGGGACGAGCGTGGTGGGACGTTCGGTCCAGCGCGGCCTGGTGATGTCGATCTCGCCGACGCAGCGCATCCCGTACTTGTCGAGGAAGGCCCGGACGGCGTCCCGCGCCTCCCGCCCGCCCCCGAGTTCGGCCAGCCCGTCCAGGAAATCCTCGTCCCCCTCGACGTGCTGAAGAAAGGCGACCACCTCTGGATGCGGCCGGATGGCATCGGCGACGTCCAGGAGGGCCAGCCCCATCTCCGACGTCACGTTGTCGGGGACGGACCGCGTGAGCGTGTCGGCCGCGCTCTTCTCTCCCAGCCACGCCTCCAGCTGCTCGTTGAGCCACCACGTGGCCTCCATGGCCGACATGAACACCTGATGGCTCTGCGGATCGAAGAGGATCCGCCTCAGCTCCTGGATGTCCGCCAGAATGAAGTCGATCAGGGCCGGTCCCGACTTGGCTCCGATGTCGCGCTGCATTGCGGCGATGGACGCCTGCGTGCGCGCGATCAGCCCGGCGACGATGGCCGGATCGGTCTCGAGTGGGGCGGGAGCGCTACCGGCCGGCCCACCGGCCTGACCCTCGTCCGGGATCGACGGGATGAAGTCGTCGCGTTCCAGGACGGTCTCCAGCGCGTCCCTGATCAACGGATCGCCCCTCCCCATGACGTCCAGGAGGCTTGCACGGCCGGCTGGGGACACCAGGCGCTGGGTGACGTCGACGAACAGCCTCCCGCCGGCCTCGTACATCCGCGGGAGAGCGGTCAGCTGCCACATGGAGATCCCCAGCGGCATCATGGCGTCGGTCATCATCTGGCCATGACCGACGGAGACGAAGACGTGGTTCCCTCCGTCGTCCGTCACGGGAATGGGGAACAGTGTGGTGATGGGCCGGCTCTGGACGAACTGGAAGTCGTCGTCAACCAAACACCATTCGATGTCCTGCGGGCAGCCGAAACGCTCCTCAATTGTTCTGCCCATGCGCGCGAGCTGCAGAATCTGATCATCCGTCAGCGCTTGAGCCTTCTGCCGCTCAGGCTCAATCTCGTGTTCTTTCGTCCCTCCGTCTCTCGAAGCATAAACAGCCAGCTTCTTGGCGGAGATCTTCTTGTCGATGATCCTGCCGTCGAACACTTTATAGACATCGGCATTCACCAGGCCGGAGACCAGAGCCTGACCAAGCCCGAAGCTGGCGTCAATGGATGACACCTTTCTACTGGAAGTGACGGGATCGGCGGTGAACAGGATTCCCGATGTCTGCGGGAAGACCATCCTCTGAACAACCACTGACATGGAGACTTTGCGGTGGTCAAGGCCATTTTGAAGGCGGTACGTCACCGCCCTCTGGGTGAACAGTGACGCCCAGCACTTGCTGACATTCCTCAGGATCGCCTCCTTTCCGACAATGTTCAGATACGTATCATGTTGACCCGCAAAAGACGCTGTTGGCAAGTCCTCGGCGGTTGCGCTGGATCGAACCGCATAGGCCTCTCTTCCACCGATCCTCGA
>DASZGP010000052.1:0-4080 GCA_035938695.1 Candidatus Dormiibacterota bacterium
CACGTCGTCACCGTGACGTCGACCGATCCCAGCACCGGCTCGACGAGCACCCACACCTACGACCCGGCGACCGACCAGCACACCGACTCGGTCCGCAGCACCGACGCCCAGACCGGGCTGACCACCACGACCAACGCCGACAGCATCAGCGGGTCGACCTTCACGGTGACCGACCCCGCCGGACACGTGCTGCTGCAGGCGACCGGCGAGCCCCAGGTCAAGGTCGACCCCCAGACCGGCGCCACCAGCATCGACACCCACGATCCGGTCAACGACGAGGTGACCCATCACCAGATCAGCACCGGGCCCGGCGGGGTCACCGTGGTCAGCAGCGCCGACCCCACCAACGGCAGCACGTACAGCGTCAGCGACCCCCACACCGGCCACCTGATCCAGCAGGGGACCGGCGACCCGCTGGTGACCACCGCCCCGGACGGCCGGATCCAGGTCGGCAGCTACGACCCCGGCAAGCAGATCGGCACCACCACGCTGTTCGACCCGCGGACCGGGGCGACGTCGACAACCACCTTCGACCTGGCCCACTCCCAGGCGACGTCGGTGCACCAGGAGCAGGTCGACGAGCCCGGCGGCTACCACACCACGATCACCAGCGATCCCCGTGGCGGCACCACCTACGTGGTCCGGGACCAGGGTGGCACGGTCGTGGCCTGGGGCAGCGGCAACCCCACGGTGGCGGTCGATCCGGCCTCGGGCAGGGTCACCGTCACGGACCCCTCCAGCCAGCCGCTGCCGCCCGCCACCGACCTGGCCGACCCGCCGGCCGCGCACCCCGCCGGCACCGCTCCGCCCGACACGACCAAGGACCCAGCCCCGGCCGAGCCGGCCCACCCGGCCCATCCTCAGGACCCCACGCCGGCGCCCACCGGTCCCGACGCCATGGTCCACTCCCTGACCCAGCCGGGCGTCACCGTGGTCCCGGCCGACCAGACCTACACCCTGCTGCACCAGGTCGCGCCGGACCTGGTCGGCGCCGACGCCACCGCCGGTGGCTTCAAGCTCGGCCCGCCCCAGCTCAGCGGCGGCCAGGTCACGGTGCCGACCGAGATCGGCAACGCCACCGCCAGCGTCGGCGCCTCTCCGGACGGGCACCTGGCGGTACAGATCACCGGCGTCCCGACGCTGGCGCCGATCTCCACCGGCGACGCCAATGCCGCCCTGCGGCCGCAGCTCGACGCTTTCAACGCCCAGCTCGACAAGGCCGGGCTAAAGGTCACCGGGGTCACCGTGGACCACGGCCAGATCGTCATCACCAAGGCGCCGCGCTGACCCCGGCCGCCGGCCGGGTCTACTGCGGTGACTGCGCTCCCCTGGGGGCCTCACCGCGGTCGATCGCCAGCACGGCCTGGTCCGACGCCAGCCGCAGCACCAGCCCCGGGACGGTGAACCCGATCAGGGTCACGGCGATCAGCGCGGGGCTGGTCAGCAGCCCGGCGGCGCGCTCCGGGAAGCCGCGGCGGCCGCCGACGAGCTGGCCGCCGGCCCGCGCCAGCGCCCGCACCGCGCAGACAACCGTCAGCGCCGCCAGCAGCGCCACCTTGATCCCGTACTCCGACGGCTGGGCGAAGATCAGCCCCGCCGCCACCGCCGCCGTGGCCGCGCCGAAGAGCGCTCGCGGCCAGGGCCCGCCGGGCGAGGTCCGGGGGTCGGACATCATGAACAGCACGAAGACCAGCACCTCGGGCGAGGCGCACACGGTCAGCCAGTAGTCCGAGCCGCAGATCGAGTCGGGGCGCCAGATCGCGTCGAAGCACTGCCCGCCGGCGGCGATCGCCCCCACCGCGACGCCGAAGGTCAGCCCGAAGGCGGCCGCCATCGGCCACATCCGCAGCGGCCGCAGCACCCATACGCCCCCGGCCGCGATCACCACCAGCGCCGCCGCCACGGCCGGGCTCATCGGCCCCCACCACAGCCACTGGGGGTAGACGTGCAGCGGCCCGACCAGCAGCAGCACCAGCACCAGGCCGGCGTTCGAGGGATTGAAGACGTGCCGGCCGCCCAGCCGCAGGAGGTACTTCGAGAGCAGCCCCAGGACCGCGGCCAGGACGAACCACTCGATGCCGTTCAGGCTCCACCAGTCGCCGTGCGCGGTCCCCGAGGCGCGCAGGATGAAGGCCGTGCTGTTGCCGGTGAGCATGGCGCTCGCCGGCCAGACCAGGGCGTGCTGGCGCCGCCAGCCGACCCCCACCTCGATCGCCGCGCAGACCGCGATGGTCACCAGGATCTGGGCGATCGAGACCCTGAACCCCAGCCCGACCTGGCCCAGCACCTGGAGGGCGCCGATGACCACCGCCAGGCGCAGCCGCGGGTCGTCGCGGCGGGGGAGGATCACGGGGATTTCGCGGCCCAGCAGGCGCAGAGTGCGGTTGGGCGCCACCGCGACGGCGTCGGCGGTCATCGGCGGGCGGCCGGTGTCGCGGCGCGAGGGGCGGCCTCTGGCAGGCCGGCTATCCCTGCTGCTGGACGAAGCGGTCGAGGTTGGCCGCCGCCTGCTTGCGGATCGAGGCCTGGACCGGCGGCAGCCAGCCCAGCAGCAGGCCCCTGGGCCCCAGCGCCATCGCGGCCCAGCGCCAGAGGTCGAAGCTGTCGTCCTGGCGGGTGATCCGCCCGCCGGCGATCTGGAAGGCGGAGCTGACGTGGTTCTCGACCTGGCGGCCGGTGGCCGAGAACTCGTAGCGGGCGACCCAGGTCGCGGCCCCGCCGGCGCCGTCGACCGCGCCGATCTCGTAGGTCAGCTCGATGCCCTTGCTGCGCGACGCCAGCATCCGCCACATGGCCCGGGCCCGATCGCCGGTGAGCCGCTGGAAGACCGGGTCGGAGAAGCTGGCGTCGGGTGCGTAGCAGGCGTTCATGCCGTCGGCGTCGAGCGCCTGGAAGGCGGTGTAGAAGCGGTGGAGGAGGGCCTCGTTGGCGGCCTCGTCCGATCCTGCTGCGGCGGCCATCAGACCCGCAGCATACGCGACATCGGCGCCGCGGCGGCCTGGGTGCCGTTGCCCGAGGTCCGGCGGGACGTACAATGCGAGTTGCTCTCGGCGCGCGCACCTGGCACGCGCGAGGCTGGGGAAACATGGCGCACGCTGAGATCCCGGAGGACGGCGAGACGACCTCCCCGACCGTGCGCCGCAGGCTGGTCGTGGCCGATGTCGACATGGCCCTGCCCGGAGAGGAACCCGACAGCGACGACGCCGCGGCCGCCCGGCGCTGGCAGCGCAGCTATCAGCACCTGATCGACCTCCAGGAGGAGATCATCGACATGGTGCAGCGACGCCTGATGCTGATGCCGGCCGAGGCGCGCCGCGAGCTGGAGGAGGTTGAGCTGCCCAACCTGCTGGCTCAGCGCGACCGTCTGGGCCGGCGCCAGGCTTTCTGGCGGGAGCGATTCGACGATCTCAGCGAGCCGGAGACGGGCTGAGGCCCCTGCCGCCGGGAAATAGGAGTTAGATAAGGTCGTGATCTCCGTCTACCCAGGGGCCGACGGCCACCGGGCGTTCCCCGCGCAGCACGCCGCAACCATGCTCTCGAGCTACACCATGCTGCTGGCGGCCCGGCGCCTGATCGCCAACCACCACGCCGTCCGGGCGCGGGCGCCGGAGGAGCTGGGCGAGGCGGCCTGGGCGGACATCGACCGGCTCGAGCTGCTGCGCGAGCACTGGGCCCTCGAGAGTCCCAGCGACCAGCCCGCGTTCTGGATCACCGCCTACTTCCAGATGCTGCGGCAGCACGAGGAGATGCGGGCGACGATGATCTCCGAGCTGCCGGAGGCCGGTGCGGGCGGTGCTTTCGCCAGCCTCGACATCGCCGAGCTCGACGAGCAGATCGCCGCCTACCGCCGGCGGCTGGTGCACTGGCAGAGGATGGCCTAGCCCAGGCCACCGCCCCCGGCCGACGGGGGTCAGCCCGCGACCTCCTCCATCAGCAGCGCCACCCCGCGGTCCCCGTCGGCGCCCAGCACCGGGGTGATCACCACCCGGCAGCGCATCGGGTGGCCACGGCGGTTGTTGGCCTGGACGTCGATCTCGCGATGGGGGGAGCGCCCGCTGACCAGGGCGCGCACCGCCGGTC
>DASZGP010000053.1:0-2366 GCA_035938695.1 Candidatus Dormiibacterota bacterium
TGCGCTGTTGACGGTGTAGTCGATGGTCTGGAAGAAGTGGAGCGTGCCGCCCTCGTCCTCGAGGAGCTTGAGCTCGTACTGGCCGGCGACCGTGGTCCACCCGCCTGCCCCGCCGGGCACGTGGACGGCCATCTCGTCGAGGATCGCCTTGGTCCCGCCGGGCAGGTTGATGAGGCCCTTGTAGGGGCTCTCGATGGCGCCCGTGGAGTCGACCGCGATGCACTTGCTGGAGCCGTTGAAGTCGCAGTGGCCCCCGGGGCCGAACCACGCCGAGCCGCTGACGCCGCTGACCACCATGGTGGTCGCCGCGAGGCTGAGGCTGAGGGCGCCGAGGCCCAGCTGGTGGAGGCGCTTCCTGGCCCCGCCGATCTTGCCGCTGATCATTTTGGTCGACCTCCCGCGCGGCCGTCCGGGCTCTCACTCCCCGTGGCGGACTGCTGCGTTACACAACTGTAACTTCTCGGACGGGGAAAACCTGCGCCTTTTTCGAAGCAGTTTTGAATTCAGCCCCGGCCTGGCGAGACTTACGCCGGTCCCAACGCCCCCTCCGGACGTCACCCGGCTGTGGCATCGGGGCGCCCGCTGGTGACAGCGCTGACGCATCCAGCGCCGGCCCGCGCTGGCCCGAAATCAGCGGCCACACTACAATTCGGCTCCTGATGAGCTTCCAGCTGTAGCCAGGGGCGGCCGATGAAAGCGTGGGTGGTGCGCGCCTGGGGCGATCCCGACTCGATGGCCCTGGAGGAGCTCGACCCGGGCCCCACCCCCGCCGGGCTGCTCCGCCTCAAGGTGGAGGCGGCCGCCGTCAACTTCTTCGACGCGCTGATGATCGCCGGCACCTACCAGGTCAAGCCGGAGTTCCCCTTCACCCCCGGCGGCGAGGCGGCCGGCACCGTGCTGGAGGCCCCCGAGGACTCCGGCCTGGCCCCCGGCGACCGCGTCATGGCGGGGATGATGGCCGGCGCCGGCCAGGGCGGCTACGCCAGCGAGAGCTTCGCCTTCCCCCGGCTGACCCGGCGCATCCCCGACGGGATGACCTTCGAGGACGCCGCGGCCCTCAACGTGGTCTACCAGACCGCCTACTTCGGGCTCCACCGGCGCGGGCAGCTCCAGCCCGGCGAGACCCTGCTGGTCCACGGCGCCGCGGGAGGCACCGGGACGGCGGCGATCCAGGTCGGCAAGGCGGCGGGCGCCACGGTGATCGCCACCGCGGGCTCCGACGAGAAGGTGGCGCTGTGCCTGGAGCTGGGCGCCGACCACGCCGTCAACTACAAGACCCAGGACTTCGCCGAGGAGGTCAACCGGATCACCGAGCGGCGCGGCGCCGACGTGATCTTCGACCCGGTCGGCGGCGACGTCTTCGACCGCTCCACCAAGTGCATCGCCTTCGAGGGCCGGCTGGTGGTCGTCGGCTTCACCTCGGGGCGGATCCCCGAGGCCAGGGCCAACCACCTGCTGGTCAAGAACTACGCGGTCGTCGGCCTCCACTGGGGGGCCTACGAGATGCGCCGGCCGGAGGTCGTGGAGGAGACCGCACAGGCCCTCTTCCGGCTCTACGAGGAGGGCAGGATCAAGCCCCACATCTCGGCCACGTTCCCGCTCTCGCGGGCTCCCGAGGCCCTCAAGGCGGTGGCCTCGGGGCGGTCGACCGGCAAAGTTCTGATCGTCCCGGACCCGCCGGGCAGCGCCCCGGACTAGGAGGAGACCCCATGGCGTACTTCGTCACCGGCGCCACCGGCTTCATCGGGCGCCACCTGGTCAGGGAGCTGCTGAAGCGGGACGGCGACGTCATGGTGCTGGTGCGCCCGCAGTCGCGCGCCAAGCTGGCGGCGCTGGAGGCCCTGCCGGGGGCGGCCGGCCGGATCGTGCTGGTGGAGGGCGACATCACCAAGCGCGAGGCCGGCGTCGGCGCGGAGGACCGGGCCAGGCTCAGGGGCGCCGAGGTCTACCACCTGGCCGCGGTCTACGACCTCGAGGCCGACGAGGAGGCCAACCGCCTGGCCAACGTCGAGGGCACCCGCAACGTGGTCGCCCTGGCCAACGCCGCGGGCGCCGCCCGGGTCCACCACATCAGTTCGATCGCGGTCGCCGGCGGCCACCACAAGGGCGACTTCACCGAGGCCATGTTCGACGCCGGGCAGTCCCTCGACCACCCCTACTACCAGACCAAGTTCGAGGCCGAGAAGCTCGTCCGCGAGACCAGCCAGGTGCCGTTCCGGGTCTACCGCCCGGGCATCGTCATCGGCTCCTCGGAGACCGGCGAGGCCGACCGCATCGACGGCCCCTACTACGCCTTCAAGATCCTCCAGCGGCTGCGCTCGACGCTGCCCGAGTGGTTCCCCCTGGTCGGCCCCGAGGGCTTCGCG
>DASZGP010000054.1:0-5656 GCA_035938695.1 Candidatus Dormiibacterota bacterium
GCGGTCGGCACCACGATCACCGACCCGGACAACGTGGTCACCTCCCAGCAGTACGCCAACGGTGTCCTGGCCAGCGTCACCAGGGCGGTCGGGACGCCGCTGGCCGCGACCTGGAGCTATGCCTACGACGGGTCCTACAACCTGGCCACCACCACCGACCCCGACAACCACGCCTGGCGCGCCACCTGGGACGCCCACGGCAACCAGCTCACGGCCACCGACCCGCTCAACCGCGTCACCACCTGGACCTACGACGCCCTCAACGACCGGACCTCGGTGGTCGACCCCCTGGGCCTGACCACGCACTACACCTACGACGCCAGGGGCAACCCGACCGGCACCTCGCGGACCCTCGACACCACCGGCCAGACCGTGGTGACGACCGTCGCCTACGACCCCGCGCACCCCGGTGACGCGATCACCACGACCGACGCCGACACCCGCGCCTGGACCTACACCTACGACGCCTCCGGCAACCTTGTCCAGGTCGCCGACTCCCTGGGCGAGACCACGACCTACGGCTACGACGCCGCCGGCCGCCGGGTCACCGCCGTGGCGCCGCGCGGCAACGTGGCCGGCGGCACCCCGGCCGCCTTCACCACTACCACCACCGTCAACGCCTACGGCGCTCCCACCCAGGTCCGGGACGCCGGCGGCGGCGTCACCGTCGACACCTACGACGCCAACCAGAACCTGGTCTCGGTGCGCGACCCCGAGGGCAACCTGACCCGCACCACCTACGACGCCGACAACGAGCCGGCGGTGGTCACCCGCGCCGACGCCAGCACCAACCGGGCCACCTACGACGCCGACGGCAACGTCACCGCGCGCACCGACGGCCTCGGCCACTCCACCACCTACACCTTCGACGCGCTTGGCCGCCTGGCCACCACCACCGACCCCCTGGCCCGCCGCACCAGCTACCAGTACGACGGCGCCGGCAACCTGACCCGGGTCACCAACCCCGCCGGGATGCTCGAGACCCGCAGCTACGACGCCGCCAACCAGCTGACCCAGATCGCCTACAGCGACGGCGCCACGGCCACCGCCACCTTCGCCTACGACGCCGACGGCCAGCGCCGCACCATGACCGACGCGTCCGGGGCCAGCACCCTGCGCTACGACTCGCTGCACCGGATCATCAGCTCGAGCGACGGCCTGGGTCACGGCATGGCCTACACCTACGACCTCGCCGGCCATGTCAGCGGGCTGACGTACGACCCCGGCACGGTGCAGTCCAGCGTCTTCGGCTCCCAGGTCGGCACCGGCACCGTCTCCCGCAGCTACGACCTGGCGGGTCGGATGTCGACCGTCACCGACTGGCTCGGCCACGTCACCCACTTCGCCTACGACGCCGACGGCAACCTCGTCACCCAGGCCTACCCCAACAACACCACCGCGTCCTTCACCTACGACAACGCGGACCGCCTGACGGGCATCGCCGACGTCCTGAACGCGGCCGCGGGGAACGCCGCGGTGCCCTTCCTGACCTTCCCGGTGGGCCGGGGCGGCGACGGCGAGGTGGCCTCCGCCAACCCCGTCAGCGGGCCGGCGCCGACCACCCAGACCTACACCCACGATCCGCTCGGGCGGCTCAGCGGCGCGGCCGTGCCGGCCGGGACCCAGTCGGTGCCGCAGTACACCTACGGCTACGACAGCGCCGACAACCTGACCCAGTCGGCCATCGGCCCGGTCGGCCGCCGCTACACCTACGACCTCGCCGACGAGCTGACCGCGGTCTCCGACGCCACCACCGGGGTGGTGCTCTCGGCCTCCACCTACGACCTTATGGGCAACCGGGTGCGGACCGTCGACAGCCTCGGCAACATCATCGCCATGACCTACGACCAGGCCAACCGCATGGTCACCTACACCGGCCCGCCGGTGACCAGCGTCAACAACGTCGTGGGCACCAACGTGCAGCCGCTGACTTACGTCTACGACGCCACCGGGCTGCGCCACTGGAAGACGCTGACGGCCACCGGCCAGATGGTCGCCGGCTACGTCTACGACCTCGCCGAGGGGATGCCGCTGATCACCTCCGCCGACCAGGTCAGCTACGTCACCGGCCCCGGCGGCCTGCCCCTGGAGCAGGTCAACGACGCCGGCGTGGTGGTCTACTACCACCAGGACGCCCTCGGCAGCACCCGCGCCCTCACCGGCCAGTCGGGCCAGGTGCTGACCACCTACGGCTACGACCCCTACGGCCGGGCCACGCCCTCCAACACCGTCGCCGTCGCCCATTTCCAGTGGGCCGGGCAGTACGTCGACCTCGACACCGGCCTGCAGTGGATGCGCGCCCGCTACTACGACCCCACCACGTCGCAGTTCACGGCGCGCGACCCGCTGCCGGCGGGCGTGCTCCAGCCCTACGTCTACGGCCGCGACGACCCGGTCACGCTGGTCGACCCGACCGGCCTAGCGGCCACCGCCCGGGGCGTCCCGGTCGGGATCTAGCCGGGCCCCGGCGGTGACGCTGCCCAGCTCCTGGCGGAGATGGCTGGGGCTCCTGGCCGTCCTGCTCGCCCTCGGCGGGGCCTGGGCCGCCTGGAACCAGGGCCCGCGGATGCGCCCGCCCAGCACCGGCGGCGCGCTCGGCGCCGCCACCGACTTCGGGCCGGCGGCGATCAACCTCGCCAAGACCGCCACGGCGCTCACCGTGGTCCCGACCCTCAGCGTCGGCATCACCCCCAGCCGGGCTTCGGCGATCCCCCTCGACCCGGTCCGCTACACCGTCACCGTCACCAACACCGGGGCGGTGATGACCGTCACCGGCGTGATCACCGCCCAGAACGTCTCACTGGCCACCGCCACCGTGCAGTCCTGGTGGGACGACCTGGCCTACCAGCTGCAGTCCTCGGAGAGCCTGCCCGGGGAGGCCGGCGACCTGGCCACCGGCAGCGCCTCCTGGCAGCCCCTGGCCGGGACGGGCGCCGCGGCCGGCGGCTACACCCCGGCCCAGCCGCCCCCGATCAGCGCCGGCATGGCCATCACCCTGGCGCCACAGGCGGCGGCCGGCGTCGTCTACCCGAGCGGCGGCGATCCCGTGGTCGGCACCGTGATCACCTCCCAGGCCACCGCCAGCTGGCGCTACACGGCGGTGATCCAGCTGACCCCGGCCCAGGCCAACCTGGCCACCGACCCCACCCAGGTCGACGCCGAGTCCAACCGGTTCCACCTCGAGGCGACTCCCAGCGCCAACGCCGCGGCCCAGGTCTTCACCGCCCAGGCCGACGTCACCGAGCGGGTCTTCGGCGAGGAGCCCGACGGTGGCGCCGACAAGGTCCTCGACGGCGGCATCCCCGAGCCCAGCGAGATGGCCGGGGTCGACGTCGACGACGGGCCGGTGCAGTCGGCGGCGGTCACCGGGCTGGTGGTCGCGGTCCGGCTGCCGTCGGGCCAGACCGTCAGCTTCGACAACCTGCCCAACCTCAGCGGCGGCGGCACGACCGCGATGGTCGCCTCCTACGCCGCGCCGGTGCCCGCCGCCAAGGGCGCCGGCGAGAGCGACGCGGCCTACACCCAGCGGCTCCAGGCGATCGACGGCCAGACCCTGACCGCGACGGCCACGGCCACCGGCAGCGGCAGCGGCGGCGCTGTCAGCGCCGGCCCGGCCGGCGCCGGGGTCACCGAGCACCTGCCGGTGGTCCAGCTGGCCAAGTCCGGCCCGGCCAGCGCCGACGCCGGCACCACCCAGAGCTACCCGCTGACCGTGACCGACGCCGGCGGCGCCGGCGCCAGCACCTTCGCCTTCACCGACAGCGCCCCCGTCGGCTCCGCCGGGGTGGTGCTCGACACCCCGCCGCCGGTCGCCCCCGGGGGCTCGGCGGTGGCCCACGCCAGCTACGTCATCCCCCTGGCCCAGCCCACCGGCCCGCTCCCCGACACCGCCACGGTGACCTGGCACGACGGCAACAACAACCTCTACGGCCCGCTCTCGGCTTCGTTCACCACCGCGGTCGTCTCGCCCTACGACGGGGCCACCATGACCCTCGCGCCGGCCGCCGCCGGCCCCAACCTGACCGGCACCAACCAGCCGCTGGTGGCCGTCCTCCACCGGGCCAACGGCAGCCCCATCGCCGGCGCCCCGCTGACGCTGGCGATCGCCGGCGCCAACCCCCGCCAGATGCCCGGCACCACCGACGGTACCGGCTCCTTCACATTCACCTATACCGGCGTCAACGCCGGGCTCGACACCGCCCGGGCCACCGCCGTCGGCGGCGGCGACACCATCCTCTCCAACTACTCCAGCGTGGTCTGGAGCCCGTCCTTGGTGGGCGGCACGCTGGCCCTGACCCCGACCTTCGCCGGCCCCAACCTGGTCGGCACGGCCCAGACCATGCAGGCCCGTCTGACCACCCACGCCGGCGTGCCCGTGGCCTACGTGCCGGTCACCCTGACCGTCAGCGCCCCCAACGCCACCACCCTGACCGCGGCCACCGACGGCGACGGCGTGGCCGCCTTCACCTACACCGGCGGCAGCGCCGGGCGCGATTCCCTGTCGGCGGTCGCCACGGCCGTTGCCGGCACCTCGCTGACCTCCAACCCGGCGGCCGTGGTGTGGAGCCCGTCGCTGGCCGGGGCGACCCTGGCGCTGGCGCCGGCCAGCGCCGGCCCTGACGTCACCGGCGGCAGCCAGACCCTCCAGGCCACCCTCCGCACCGGCGCCGGGGTACCGGTGGCCTACGTCAACGTGGCCTTCGCGGTCACCGGGCCCAACGCCACCAGCGGTGGCGCGACCACCGACACCAATGGCGTCGCCACCTTCACCTACAGCGGCGCCTCGGCCGGCACCGACTCGGTGCAGGCGACCTCGGCGGCGGTGGCCGGGACCTCGGTCCAGTCCGGCGTCTCGACCGTGGTCTGGGCCCCGCCGTTGAACTCCGGCAGCCTGACCCTCACCCCGCCCGCGGCCGGGCCCAACCTGACCGGCGGGTCGCAGACGGTGACCGCCACCCTGCTCACCGCCGGCGGCAGCCCGGTCGCCAACGTCCCCATCACCTTCACCGTCAGCGGCCCCAACGCCACCTCGGGGACGTCGACCACCGCCGGCGACGGCACCACCACATTCACCTTCACCGGCGCGGCGGTCGGCCAGGACGTGGTCACGGCGACCTCGGCACCGGTGGGCGGCGTGACCCTGACCTCCAACGCGGTGCCGGTGGTCTGGAGCCCCGCCCTGACCGGCGGCAGCCTGACCCTGGCCCCGGCCGGCGCCGGGCCTGACGCCCTGGGCTCCGGCCAGGCGATGTCGGCGACGCTGCTGACGGCGGGCGGCGCGCCGGTCCAGTACATCCCGGTGACGTTTACGGTGACCGGCCCCAATGCCACCACCGGCACCGCCACCACCGACCAGCACGGAGTCGCGGTCTTCACCTTCTTCGGCTCGGCCACCGGCACCGACCACGTCGTGGCGGTCACCGCGCCGGTCGCCGGCGTCGCGGTCCAGTCGGGCCAGGCCACGATCACCTGGACGCCCTCGATCGCCGGCGGCAGCCTGACCCTCAGCCCGCCCAGCGCCGGGCCCGACGTGCTCGGCGCCGCGCAGGCCCTCACGGCGCGGCTGCTGACCAGCGGCGGCGCCCCCGCCGCGCTGGTGCCGGTGACGCTGACCATCGCCGGCCCCAACGCCGCGACCCTGACCGCCACCACCGAC
>DASZGP010000055.1:0-2488 GCA_035938695.1 Candidatus Dormiibacterota bacterium
ACCTCGAAGCCGCGATACCTGCCCTCCATCAGTTCAAGCGTTCCACGATCATGGCCATGCCCTGGCCGCCGCCGACGCACATGGTCTCCAGGCCGATCGTCTTGTCGAGCGTGGCCAGGTCGTTGAGCAGGGTGGTCATGATGCGGGCGCCGGTCATGCCGAAGGGGTGCCCCAGGGCGATCGCGCCGCCGTGGGGGTTGAGCTTGTCCATGTCCCAGCCGACCTCGCGCGACACCGGGATGACCTGGGCCGCGAAGGCCTCGTTGAGCTCCACCACGTCGACGTCCTGGACCGTCAGGCCGGTCTGGGCGAAGACCCGCCGGCAGGCCTCGATGGGCCCCACGCCCATGATCTTGGGGTCCAGCCCGCTGACCGCCGAGCCCAGGATCCGGGCCAGCGGCTTGAGCCCCAGCTCGCGGGCCAGGTCCGCCTCCAGCACCACCACCGCGGCGGCGCCGTCGTTGAGCGGGCAGGAGTTGCCGGCGGTGACCTTGCCGCCCTCCTTGAAGACCGGCGGCAGGGTGGCCAGCTTCTCCAGGGTGGTGTCGGGTCGGATGCCGTCGTCGTTGCTGACCACGTTCCCCTCGGGGGTGGTCACCGGGATGATCTCGCGGGCGAAGAAGCCGCTGTCGCGCGCCCGGCCGGCGAGCTGCTGGCTGCGCAGCGCGTACTCGTCCATCTCCTCGCGGCTGACGCCGAACTGCTCGGCCACGTTCTCCGCCGTCATGCCCATCGGGATGTAGGCGTCGGCGATGGCGTCGGGGCCGAAGAGCCGCATGTTGATGTCCTCGGCGTCGGGCATGGTCTTGACCCGCGACACCGACTCCACCCCGGCCGCGACGTAGGCCCGCCCCTCGCCGGCCTTGATCGCGTGGTAGGCCATCCGGATGGACTGCAGGCTGGAGGCGCAGAAGCGGTTGACGGTGGTGCCGGGCACGGTCACCGGCAGGCCGCTGAGGAAGACCGCCAGCCGGCCCACGTTCATCCCGGTCTCGCCCTGGGGGAAGCCGCAGCCGCAGATCAGGTCCTCGATCCGGTCGGGCGGCAGCGCCGGCACCTTCTCCAGCACGGTCTTGACGACGTGGCCGAGGAGGTCGTCGGGACGGTTGCCGATCAGCGATCCCTTGTACGCCCGCCCGATCGGCGAGCGCCCGGTGGCGACGATGACGGCTTCAGGCATCAGAAATCCTCCAGCGATATCAGGAGGCCGATTCTAAACCTGACGCCACCGTCAGGTCGAGGCCGGGGCCAGCGCCAGCGGATGCTTGGGCTGGTAGAGGCCGATCTCGCCGCCGCTCGGAAGCCGGATCCTGGTCACCGAACCCCATCGCGCCGCTTCGACCTCCGAACACCTCACCCCCTTCTCCGCCAGCGCCGCCATCGCGGCGGCCAGGTCCTCGCACATCAGGTAGAGCTCCTGCCCGCGGTCCGTCTCGGCGGGGTGCACCGCCACCTCCGCCGGAGGCAGGGCGAAGATCAGCCAGTCGTGCCCGGCGTCGACCCACGACAGCCCCAGGACGTCGCGGAGGAAGGCGCGATCGGCCGCCGCATCCTGGCTGTGGACGACCACGTGGGCGCCGAAGATCGTCGACGTGCTCGCCTTGGCTCCCGAGCTGCCTGGCACCCAGGCAGTCTGCTCCGCCATCCTCCCGGCCCGCAAGCCGATTTGCCATGCTTGCCGGCGTGAAGGACGGACACAAGGTCTACACCGGCCCCCGGGTGCTCAAGCTGGGCGTCAGGTCCGGCATGCGGGCACTGCTGATCGGCCTGCCCACGGACGGCTTCGCGGACGAAGCCCGCGAGATGGGCGCCGAGGTGACGGAGGTCGGCGAGCGGCTGGGCGCGACGGCGCCGCCGGGTGCCGGCGAGGGCGCCACCCGGCCCGGCCCGGAAGGAGGCGGCTACGACCTGATCTTCCTCGGCCTCTCGCACCGCGACGACCTGCCCCGGATCGCCGCGACCAAGCCGCGGCTCAGCCGGAACGGGGCGCTCTGGACGCTGCGCCCCAAGGGCGTCAAGGAGATCACCGAGCACGAGGTTCGAGAGGCGGGCCTCTCGGCGGGGTTGGTGGACGTCAAGGTGGTCGCCTTCTCGCCCACGCACTCCGCCCAGAAGTTCGTCTACCGCCTCAAGGACCGCTGAACCGCAGCCGGCCCGGCGACCCGGCTAGCTGAGGCGCTCCACCAGCATCGCCATCCCCTGGCCGCCGCCGACGCACATGGTTTCCAGGCCGACGGTGCGGTCGAGGGTCGCCAGGTCGTTGAGTAGCGTGGTCATGATCCGCGCGCCGGTCATGCCGAACGGGTGGCCGAGGGCGATCGCGCCGCCGTGGGGGTTGAGGCGGTCCATGTCCCAGCCCAGCTCGCGGGATACCGCCAGGACCTGGGAGGCGAAGGCCTCGTTGAGCTCGTAGACCTCGATGTCGGAGAGCGCCATGCCGGCCTGCCGCAGCACCCGCCGCACCGCCTCGATCGGGCCCACGCCCATG
>DASZGP010000056.1:0-2461 GCA_035938695.1 Candidatus Dormiibacterota bacterium
CGGGGACGCGGGTCTTCACCATCGACACCAGCCGCTCGACGGTCAGCTACACGGTCACCGAGCACGTGCCCACGATCAGCCAGTTCCACCCGGCGATCGGGACCTTCCGGGTCACCGGCCGGGCGCCGGTCCGGGGTGGGACGATCCACGTCGCGCCGTCCCCGGGGGCCTCGTCGGTGCGCGACGTGACGGTCGACGCGCTCCAGCTGAAGACCGACCAGGGGCTCCGCGACCAGTTCATCGACCCCGGGCTGGCCGACGCCCTGGCGCCGTTCGCCGAGTTCAGCTCCACCAGCCTGAGCGGCCTGCCGGCCACCATCGCCGACGGCGCCACGATCCAGTTCAAGCTGACCGGCCGGATGCAGATCCACGACGTGGTCCAGCCGGTGACCCTGGACACCACGGCGACCATCAGCGGCGGGACGCTCAGCGCCAGCGCGACGGCGACCTTCGACATGAACGTCTTCCGGGTCTCGCCGCCCTCCGGCGGGGTGTCGACGGTGGACCCGACGGTGACCCTGGAGGTCCACCTGGTCGCCACCGCCGGGCCGTAGCGGCCCTAGCCGGCGAGTGCGGCGGGCGGGGCGGGGAGGTCGGCGACGGGAAGCTCGATCCTGAAGGTCGCGCCCCCGCCCGGGACCGAGGTGACCGAAGCCCGGCCGCCGTGGGCCGTGGCGATCGCCGCCACGATGCTCAGGCCGAGCCCGGCGCCGCCGTGCTGGCGGGAGCGCGAGGGGTCGGCGCGGTAGAAGCGCTCGAAGGCCTTCTCGGCCTCCTCCGGCCCCAGGCCGGGGCCGCCGTCGCGCACCTCGATCGCCGCCAGGCCGCCCTCCGCCGCCACCCGCACCACCGCCGGGGTGCCGGCCGGGGTGTGGGTGCGGACGTTGGCCAGGAGGTTGTCGAGCACCTGGCGGAGGCGGTCGCGGTCGCCGGCGACCAGCACCGGGGCGGGCGCCTCCAGGGTCAGCGGCCGGTCCGGCTCGACGGCCTGGGCGGCGTCCACGGCGACCCGGGCCAGCTCGGCCAGGTCGACCGCCTCGCGCTCCAGGGGGCGGCCCTGGTCGAGGCGGGCCAGGAGCAGCAGGTCGTCCACCAGCACCCCCATCCGGGCGGCCTCCTCCTCGATCCGCCGCATCGTCTTGGCCAGGTCGGCGGGGCGGCTCTCCGCGCCGCGGCGGAACAGCTCGGAGTAGCCGCGGATCGAGCTGAGCGGCGTGCGCAGCTCGTGAGAGGCGTCGGCGATGAAGCGGCGCAGGCGGTTCTCACTGGCCTGGCGCTCGCGGAAGGCGGCCTCGATCTGGGCCAGCATGGCGTTCAGCGCGATCCCCAGCCGGCCGACCTCGGTGTGGGGGTCGGCGACCTCGATCCGGCGGGTCAGGTCGCCGGCGGCGATGGCCCCGGCGGTGTCGCCGATGGCGTCCAGCGGCCGCAGGCTGACGCGCACCAGCCACAGCGCCCCCAGCCCCACCAGGAGCAGGGCGACGGCGGTGAACAGCGTCTCGATGCCGAGCAGGCTGCTGAGGGTGGCGGCGACGTCGGTCAGGGGCACCGCCACCGCGGCCTGCTGCCCGGTGGCCGGGTTGGAGACCGCCACCACCCGCCAGTGCGGCCCCTTGTCGGACTCGGTGGCCACCTCGAAGGGGGGGCTGATGACGTCCGGCCGGGCGTCGACCACGGTCGTGGCGGCGGGCACCGGGAGGGCCGCCGGGAGGGCCGGCGCGGGCCGCGCGGCGCCGCCGGGGTCGACCCGCGAGTCGTAGCTGGCGAGCACCGTCCCCTGGGCGTCGCGGAACTGGATGTAGACGCCCGAGGAGGCCAGCGCCACGATCCGGTCGGCGCCGCCCCGCCCGCCGGCGGCGAAACCCGGTGGCAGCCCCGGCGCCCCGACCAGGAAGCGCGAGGCGCCGGTCGCCACGCTCTGCAGCTGCTGGTCGACGCGCCGCATCAGGAAGGCCTGCAGGGCCGCGTAGGTGGCCACGTCGGAGGACACCAGCCCGATCGCCACCAGGGCCACGGCGACCAGCAGGAGGCGGGCGCGCAGGGAGGCGATCAGTCGCCGGGCAAACGCAGGCAATATCCCACCCCTCTGACGGTCTGGATCAGCGGGGGGCCGTGGCGGTCGATCTTCTTGCGCAGGTAGCTGATGTAGGTCTCGATGACATTGGGGTCGCCGCCGAAGTCGTAGTCCCAGACGTGGTCCATGATCTGCGCCTTGGAGAGCACCCGGCGGGGGTTGTGCATCAGGTAGCGGAGCAGGTTGAACTCGGTCGGCGTCAGCGAGATGCCGCGCCCGGAGCGGCGGACCTCGCGCAGCTCCTCGTCCAGCGAGAGGTCGGCGTAGGTCAGCGGCGCCGAGGTCACGGTGGTGCCGGCGCGGCGCAGGATGGCCCGGATGCGGGCCACCAGCTCCTCCAGGCTGAAGGGCTTGGTGACGTAGTCGTCGCCACCGACGGTGAGGCCG
>DASZGP010000057.1:0-10933 GCA_035938695.1 Candidatus Dormiibacterota bacterium
CCTTGACCCGCGAGCCGACCAGCCGCGCGCCCCGCAGGCCCATGACCACGAAGGTCACCACCATCAGCACCAGGTTGGAGAAACCCGCGCTCTGGGCCACGTCGCTGATCCCCGGCAGCTGGCTGAGGGCCGGCACCTCGCCCTGGACCAGGCCGACCACGGCGGCGCCGACGACCGCGCCCGGCAGGCTCTCCAAGCCTCCCAGCAGGACGGCGACGAAGGCCGGCAGCACCTGGAAGGAGAGCGTGAAGGGGTGGATGTTGGTCAGCGAGCCGACCAGCACCCCGGCCATCCCCGCCAGGCCGCCGCCGATGGCCCAGGCGATCTGGGTGGTGCGGTCGACGTTGACTCCCATCAGGGTCGCCCCCCGGCGGTTGTCGGCCGACCCTCGCATGGCCAGGCCGATCGGGGTCAGCTGGAACAGCGCGAAGAGGCCGCCGCCCAGGACCAGGCCGACCACGAAGACGATGATCTGGCCGTAGCGCAGGCCCGAGTTCCCGATCGACACGATCCCCTGGGGGAACAGCGATGGGGCGATCAGCGGCGCCGTGCCGAAGACCTTGGCGATGATCGCCACGGCCAGGCCGAAGACCGCGACGGTGCCGACGGTCTGGGCGGTCGGGCCCTGACGCCGCAGCCGGCGGACCACCAGGGTCTCCGTCGCCAGGCCCAGCAGCGCGCCACCGGCGACCGCCACCACCACCGCGACCGGCAGCGGGACGCCCGTCTTGGCGACTGCGTAGAAGAGGTAGGCCGGCACCATCGCCATGGCCCCGTGAGCCAGGTTTAGGACGCGACTGGCCCGGTAGATCACGACCACCCCCAGGGCGTAGAGCAGGTAGACGGTGATCAGGGGCAGGGACAGGAAGACGTCCGTCAGGGCGGTCGAGAAGAATCTCATGACTTGACGCTCATCCAGGCGGCCGGCGCCCGGTCAGTTCGGATGGTCGAGGTTGGGCCACGGGTCCTTCAGGGGCCCGGTCTGGAATTGGAACCCGTTGAAGCCCTGGCTGTACTGGATGGTGAAGCCGAGCATCGAGGTGTTGGCGAAGTGGTTGCCCGCCTGCCAGTGGAGCGGATCGGCGAGGTGGCTGTCCCAGGTCGTCCCGTCGAGCACCTGCTTGAGCCGGGCGCGGGTGACGTAGGGCCCCACGTCGCGCAGCGCCTTGACCAGCAGCTCCATGCCCACGTACGACCCTTCCAGGAACTGGTTGGCGGTATCCGCCGAGCCGCTGACGCTCTTGATCGCGTTGACGTAGTCGCCCACCGCCTGCTGAGAGTCGAAGGGCGGGTAGTCGGCGTTGAACCCCGTCCAGACCCACATGTTGTTGCACCGGGCGCCGCAGGCCTGGCCGAAGCTGGAGACGAACAGGGGCTGGGGACCGCTGGTCTCCTTCGACCCGAACACGTAGCCGTTCTTGGAGTTGTCGCTCTTGATCCAGGAGATCGCGGTGTTGGGCTCGAGCAGCATGAAGGTGAAGTCGCAGGGGGCACAGCCCGGCTGCGAGGCGGTGCCGCTGATGAAGTTGCCCACGTCGGAGCTGTAGTCCTGCTGCCCGGGGTCGATGCCGATATCGGCGTTGAGCTTGGCGCCGGGCTGGCGCGAGATCGCGGCCTTGAAGGCGGCCTCACCCTCCAGCCCGAAGTGGTAGTGCTTGTCGTAGACGATCCCGAAGGTACGGGCGCCGGCCTTGTAGGCCTGGATCGCGGCGATATGCGCGGTGGAGATCGTCGACGTCGACACCGGCCAGATCCAGGGGTCCTTGTACTGGCTGTAGAGCATGCCGTCCGTCCCCACCACCGGGATGCCGGCGCGGTCGATGTCGCCGGCGGTGGAGGCGGCGTTCAGCCCCTCGGAGGAAGGCACCACGGCCAGCGCGAAGTATCCGGAGTTGATGAAGTTGCGGATGTCGGTCTCGCCGTCCTGGGCCTGGAAACCGTCGTCGACTGGCTGAAGCGAGAGCTGGCGGCCACAGATGCCGCCGGAGCGGTTGACCTGGCTGAGGACCGCCAGCATTCCGTAGCGGGCATCACCCAGGAAGCTGGAGGCGTTGCCGCTCTCGGCCAGGGTGGTGGCGAGTTGGATGTTGGTCGCACTCACGCCGACGTCGGTGGCGCCGCCGTTCTTGCCCGGGGCGCACTCGAGGCCGGGAGGCGCCGCCAGCTTGTTGCTGGTCAGGCCACCGGCGGCCGTCGCCCCCGGCTGGGGCGTACCCCCCTGGGTCAGGGGATTGATCGTGGCCAGCAGCCCGGAAGGCGCGACCGTAGACAGCACCCCGGGGTTGGTCACCCCCCCGTTGCTGCCGATGATCTGGGTCTTGAAGGTCGGCACGACGCTGACCGCGGCTCCGCCGACGACCACCAGGCCGACGACCAGCGCGGCGGCCCAGTTGGCGCCGGGGGGGAAACGCATGATCAGGAAGTCTCCTCGATGAGCTCGAGCTGGCGACGCCTGATCGCCAGCAGGAGCGGGGTTAGCAGCATCAGGATGAGGAGACCCGACAGGACCGCCTGCCCCGGATCCCGGATCAGCAGCTGAAGGCCGCTCCAGAACCGCTCGGCGACCTGGGCGATCTGCCCGACCACGGTCACCACGGCCTGCGGCTGGGGCGGCTGGGGAAGGGGATTCTCGCTGCCGAGAGGCGCGACGGATCCGGTGTCGTTGCCACACCCGCTGAGGGCGACATCGGGAGTGACCGGGTCCTTGGCGCCGAGTCCGGTCGAGGCCAGGGCAACCGGCGCCGACGTCGGCGGGATGGCCGCCGAGGTGGGCAGGCAGGGCGCAACGCCACCGCCAGCACCGAACCCTGATCCGGTGAACGAGCCCAGGGGAGTGATCCCATAGTGGGCCTCGGCCTCGACGGTGGCGAACTGCACGTCGATCCTCGAGGGCGCGTTAATCGAGTCGTTTACCAGCAGAACCTCCAGGCCCGGCACGTTCACGTTGCTGTCGTAGTTCAACGTCTGGTCCTCGAGATGCCGGTAGAACTCTCGCTGCCCGACCGCCTGGTAACCGCCGGGACTGCCGGAAAGGAAGCCGGAGCGCTGGTCCGGCATCGGCATCGAGAAGATCAGCGCGCCCGGTCGGACCGCGTTGAGCGCGGCGACGGCCTGGGCGCATGTGTCCACCGTCGTCACCGGCGTGCCGTCCAGCCCCGGTGGCCCCACGACCTGGGTGCAGCCGTTGGACAGGACCTGGTTGTTGGCCGCGGTGATGGCGCCAACGTTGCGGGTGAAGGTGCAGCTGGCAGTGCCCTTGTGGCCGTGGGCGAAACAGTTCATATCGGTGCTGACGTTGGAGATCGTCACGCCGAACGCGTTGATGTGCTTTGCTTCGCTCACCGTGTCCGAGACGAGCCCCTTGATGGTCTGGAAGCTGACCGTGGTGCCCGAGGCTCCGCTGCCGACGCTGAGCGGCAGGGTCGTTGGCTGTCCGCCGGGAACCGCGAAGCTGAAGAGGAGGGCGATGGGGCCGGCGGAGCTGGTGGCCTTGACGACCTGGTTCTTCAGGTCGCAGGTGACGGAGCTGGCGATGTCGCCGGTCGCCGCCGCGTGCCCCTGGGCAGTGCCGGGATCCGAGCAGGCCGACCCGGTATCCGGGACCGGTGCGCTCCCCGCCATGGCCTGTGCGGTCGTCGAGTCCAGGGTCAACCCGTCGGCGCTGGCGCTGGCCTGGTAGTTGTTGAGATCGGTGGTCTGAATCAGGCCGAACTGCATCTCGCGGTTGGAGTAGTCGCGCTGCGGGCAGGCCTGCTTGGCCACCTGGTCGACCGGGCAGCCGAGGTTGAGGTTGAGCGCGGCCTGGTTGGCGGTGCTGTAGCTGCCGGCGGTGACGCCGTCGAGCAGACCCGTCGTGCCACCGATCAGCCGGATCCTGGTGGCTGAAGCCTGGCCGTAGGCCCCGAACTGGCTGACGGTCGATCCCGGCGCCTCGGGCACCTGAGAGGTATAGGAGTCGAGGTCAGGCGATGTGCGATGAACGACCGGGGACGTCTCGTCCTGGTAGATGACGATGTTGGCGTCAGGGTTTCCGGTCGGAATGTCGGTGGCCGAGCAAACCTTGTCGGGGATGATCACCAACCGCCGCGCGCCGGTGTCGTAGACGGCATTCGTGGCCCAGCACGAGAACCCGTGATAGTAGACCCCCTGTCCCGGGGGGCTGGCGGAGCCGTCCCCGGCGAGGATTCCGTCAGGCCCCACGCTGAGGAACCGGTCGGCGCCCGCCGCCAGCGCGAAGCCCCCCGCCGTGCCCTCGGCGCCGGCGACCGTGGGAGCGCCGACGTAGACCCGGTGGGCGACGTCGAAGACGACCGCGGTCGCACCCGAGGCGCTGACGCCCTGCTGGTCCGGCAGCGGCGCCGCCGCGAAGTAGATCCGGCCGCCCACCGGGTCGGCGACCCCGCCCAGGATGTGGGTGCGGCCGATGTGGGCCTCGGAGATCCCCTGCGAGGTCGCGCTGGCTCCCACCGGATGTCCGGTGGCGTCGAGCGGGATCAGGTAGGTGAGCATCGATCCGCCGGCCAGGGCGTCAACGGCGGAAACCCCGAGGTGGGGGAAAAGGGGGTAGGGCGACCGCACGTAGAGACAGCCGATCGCCACCACGTCTCCGGATGGGGAGTCGAACCTCAGGATGGGCGTGTTGGGGTTTCCAGGGGCCTCCGTGGGGGAGTTCGAGCACTGGCTGAGGTTCTGCGCCCAATCCATCCCACCCGTGGTGAGGTCGAATTGGGCCGCGTACTGGTAGAGGGCGAAGGGGCCGTGGGAGGATGCCGAGATCGTGTTGTTGAAGGGGCCGTTGGACAGCACCACCTCGATCTTGTCGGACTTCGGATCGTAGGAAACGGCGATCGGCGTCATGGTCGTGGTCCCCGGATTGCCGGCGCTGGACGTCGCTCCGACCAGGACCGGAACCGCGGGGTTGGTCGGGTCGTCCGGGGAGATCGCGGAATTGGGAGACGCCCCCAGGGGCATCGAGACGTCTTTGACCGACGGGAGCACGTGCGCGCCGCGCTGGACCGCGCTCAGGTCCCAGACCGAGACGTAGCCCCGGGCCGCCACGCTGCCAAAGCTGCTGGGGGCGCAGGTCGGGTTGCTGTTGTCACACGACTGGTAGGCCACGAACAGGCGATGGCGGAGGGAATCGACCGTCATCGCCTTGAGTGCGAACTTCCCTTCCTGGGCGGCGTTGGCGAGAAGCAGCGTCGGGGCCGTCAGGGTGATGTGGGTCGTGTTCAGGGTCCGCGTGGAGGTCGCATCCAATACCAGCCCCAACTGGGACGTCTGCCCGCACTCGCCGGCGTTGGGGCTGATCTCCCGCACCGTGAGGAAGAGGGAGAGGCCCGGATCCACCGCCGCCATGGCGGGGATGAGGTTGCATCCCCGAGGCACCGATCCGACGCGGACGAAACCCTGCGACGCCACGTCGGCGCTGGTCGGTGCGACCGGCGCCAGGAAAGACGCCATGGCCAGAAGCGAGGACACGGCGACGACCTGGAACCGGCGCCTGCCCTCCCTGCGGTCGCCGGCGCCGCGCATGGAGCGCCGGACCGGCCGGTTCGCAGGGCGGCCGGCGCCCGGGTTGGGGTTGATCAACTCGTCCTCCGCTGCGGACAATGAGCCAGCTACCGCCATCGTAAGCGCTGGATCGGTGCGTCGCAATGTGTCGAGGCGAGGGGATGCACCGCTCTGGGACGTCGATCCGAGTTTCATCAAATCCATTGGTGGTGCTGGCGGTGTCAACCGGCACAGCCTGAGGAGAGCGCCGGGAGGCTTCCCCGGCCGGGGCACCCTGGGCCGGCGGCGTCGAGCCCCGGCGGCCATCCCGAAGAGAAGTGCCCGCTGACACCTCACCTGCATCTAGTACGCGGGAGGCGGCGGAAACGCTTACGGGCGGGAAAGACGAAGCGCCCCGGGGAGCAAGCTCTCCGGGGCGCTTTCTGTCCTCTCCAGATCCAGGTTCAAGCCCGGGTCTGGGTTGAGGACTTGCCTAGAGGCTGGCGCCGACCGCAACAACCTCAGCGTCGAGGGCGGCCGAGCCGGTGACGCAGTTGCCCGGCGGGACCTGGGGCAGGGGAACGAAGGCGGCAACAGCGGCGCCGCTCGGGGTACCACCATTCTCGATCACGACGGCGGCAACCAGACCAACACGGACCCAAAGGAACGAGCGGGTGCCGGTGCCGGCGAGGGTGATGGTGCCGGTGGCGCTACCAGCGACGGGGGCGCAGGGCTCGTAGTAGTTGCTGATGGTGACGCTGGTCACACCGACCGAGGCAGGGTTGACGGCGAAGGTCGCGCCACCGCAACCGGGGGCGATCAGGCTGCCGGTGCTGCAGGGGTAGGAGGGCAGGTGCGCCACACCGACCAGGACGGCGGCGTTGGCCGCGGCGGCCGACGAGGGGGCGGCGGCCATGCCCACCGCGGCGAAACCAGTCGTCGCGAAGAGGGCGACGGTGCGAATCTTGGTGAACTTCATCTGTTTCTCCTAGGGCCGATCGTTCCGTTCGGATCGATCGAACTCTTTTCTTGGGACCTGCCGTTGGGCAAGCCCTTCCACGCATCTGTTGCTTTGGTTACAGCCGTTTTGCCTTACTTCTACCTACTTGCCTTCTCGCTCCCTCCCAACTGAGCCTCTCCACACCCGGGCTGGTTCTTCGCCATCGGCGAATCCCAACCTCGCCCTCAGGCCGGCTTGGGCGCCGACCCTTGGGGTGTGCCCCGGAAGCCACCGACCTGGGCCACCCGCCTCACCCGGTTCCCCTGCCGAGGAGCCCGGTGCCCTGGCGGCTGCCGTGCACACCTACTAGTACGTGGCACCACCCCAAAAGCGCTTACACCGGTTTCGGCGAACCCTTCCGGGACCCGGGGCGGCGGGGCGGCCGGGGCGGCTCGGGCGTGTGCCGATCCGCACCAGGATGTTGACGTCTTGGCCAACCGCCTGGTATCAAAGTTCTTTGCTTGGTGACCTCGCACGGTGTGTGGGTCTTGGTAGGGGGCGGGGCGGGGTGGTAAATGATCAGCGGGATCTCACGTGGTCGGGGGTAAGTTGGGCGGAGACTCCGTAGAGGTCCAGGTTGACGCCGAGGCGCCAGCGGTCGACCACTACGAGCACCTCTTCAAGTCCCACTACCCACCGGTCTTCAGGCTCTGCCTGCGGTACCTGCGCGATCCCGGCGACGCCGAGGATGCCGTGCAGGAGGTGTTCAGCCGGGCGGTCCGCCAGGGTTCGGCGCTGCGCGGGGACATCCTGCCGTGGCTGGCGACGGTGGCCCGCCGGGTCTGCCTCGACGAGATCAGGCGGCGCAAGACCAACCAGGAGGCGCTGGGGCGGACCGGCGGCGACGTCGCGCGGGGCGAGGGCACGCTGGACCCCGAGCAGGTGGTGCTCAGCCGGGTCTTCCTTCAGGAGATGCTCAGCCGCCTGACCTCGGCGGAGCGGCGGGTGGTCACCCACACCCTGCTGGAGGATCGCTCGCACGTGGAGTCGGCGGCCTCGATGGGGCTAAGCAGCAGCACCACCCGAGTCCTCCTCAGCCGCGCCCGGCGCAAGCTCCACGAGTACCTGCGCACCGACCAGGAGGTCAAGATCGGCGGGCTGGTGGCGGCGGCCGCGGCCTGGAGCGGCCTGCGGCGGAAGCTCTGGGCGTCGTCCAACGGCTCCCGGGAGGCGATGGCCACGGTGGTGCCGGCGGCGGTCCTGGTGGCCCTGGTGGTCGGCGGGCAGAGCCACGAGGCGATGCCCCGAGACACCGCCACGGCGGCGGGCCGGCAGGTCGCGACCCTCGCCGGCAATCAGCCCACGGGAGCCCAGGCGGCGGCGGCCGCGGGCGGCGCGATCGCCTCGGGCCGCCAGGCGGCCTCGGCCCGCCTCGGCGGTTCGACACCGGTGGCCGGCCCCCGGCTCCTGCCGGTGCCGCCACCCCAGCCGCGGTTCGTCAACGCCACCGACCTCCAGGCCTCGCCGGACTACGGCGCCGACCACACCGTCTACTCCGTCGGCACCGTGACCGGGTGTACCCCGCCGCCGTGCTACGCGCTCTTCGAGAGCGGGGACGGCGGCCACTCCTGGACCAGCCGGCAGGCGCTCGGCCTCACCGGTACCCAGTTGCTCCTGCCCGCCGGGTCGGTCGCCGCCGGCCGCTTCTACGCCTTCGGCCAGGGTGGGCTGCAGATCACCACCAACGGCGGCGAGACCTTCACCACCCTGGCGCCCCGGGCCCCCGGCTTCGCGGCGCCGGCCCCCGGATGGACCGGATACGAGGCCGCCGTCAGCAACCTCAGCCTGCTCGGGTTCTCGGGCGCGCCGACCCCCAAGCTGGGTGATTCCTTCCGCGCCGGGGAGGCGGCCAACGGGGCTCCGGTGTTCCTCCAGGCCCAGGCCGCGCCGGAGATCCTCCAGCCGGTGACCGAGGCCGCCGGGGTGGCGGGCGCCTCGACCGTGGTCCTCCGCTGCGCCCCGTCGTGCGGCCCCGCCGGGACGCTGGCCTGGAGCGGCGCGACCGAGCTGGTCCCCTCCCCCGCCTACGCCACCGACGGCACCGTGCTGGCCTACGTCCGGGGCGGCCAGGTGGCCGTCTCGACCGACGGCGCCTCGTCGTTCCGCCCCGTGGCCCTGCCACCGGGACTGGTGGCGGGTGACGTGAAGCTCCTCGGCACCACCGGCGGCCTCCGGGTGGTCGCCTGGCTGACCGAGAAGGGCCTCGATTCCCCCTACGTCAGCGACGACCTCGGCGGGACCTGGCGCCGTGCCGGCGGCCTCTCCGGCATCAACCGCGCGCTGGCCACCGTGGCCTCGCCGCGGCGGATGGTCGTGGTCGGCACCACCGGGCCGAACGGAGACCTCACCACCTATGGATGCAGCCTCGACGGCGGCGGCAGCTGGGGAGGGTGCCCGGCCGGCTAGGCGGTCGCGCGCCCAGCTCGCTGCGGGCTGGCGTAAGCGTTTCCCAGGTAACTGAACGTATCTATAAAGAATGTCGCCGGGCTGGGGAGCCGGCGATTGTGAGCCGTGGAGGCTCAGCATTGCCAGCGTCAAAAGCACGCTGGAAGGTGTGAAAGCGGGCGTGTCGAGTGGATTTCACAGGATCATCGCGGCGGGAGCATTGGGCCTGACCCTGGTGGGCACGGCGGCGGGCGCGATCCCCGCGCGCGCGACGGGCACGCACTCCGACAGCTGCCTCGCCACCCTGGTGCTCAGCTTCGACCGGCCCTTCGGGGTGGTCCCCACCACGGCCAGCCAGCGGTTCGGCGTCCACGGCTACCTGAGCTGCCCCGCGGCGCCCTCGACGAGCATGGTCAGCGTCCTCGCGACCGGCAACGGCGCGGCGCTGGCGGGCAGCGACTGCCTGGACTTCCTGAGCATCTTCGGCAACGTCAGCTTCTACCTGCCCTGGGGCCGCGCCGACACCATCTTCCAGGCGGCGGGACCGGCGGCGCTGCAGGCCTGGGCGCTGACCGACGCCAGCGGTGGCACCGGCTTCAACGGGCTGGCGGTCCTGGCCTGGACGTCCAGCGGGGAGCAGCTGGCCTGCGCCGGCGGCGGGACGCCCACGATGACGCTGACGGGCAGCGTCACATTTGGTGCCTGAGAGGTGGAAGGCCTCGGGCAGGAGGAGGGGGGGCACCCACCGGTGGACGCCGAGTGGGACGGCGGCACGCTGCGAGCGATCTCCGGCCAGCCGGGCCCGAGGCGGCGCACCGAGCGGGCCCAGCGGGCGCTGGTGGCCTACCTGCGGCTGCTGGCCGAGTGCATCGACGCCGAGGCCGACCTGATCGAGGAGCACCCCGAGCGGGCCGAGGACGTCCTCCGGCGCTTCCGCGGCGAGCTGCTCGACCTCAGCCTGGGCGACGCCCCGGTCGAGGCGCTCCTGGGCCGCCGGCTGGACGAGCTCCACGCCGTGATGCCCCGGCCCCAGCTGGTGCCGGGGACGCCGAGCCCCTTCTCCGAGCCCGACCTCTAGCCGGCCAACCGGGCCCGCGCCCGGGCGGCGGCGGTCAGCCGGGCCATCCCCGAGGCCAGGCCGTCGGTCAGGATCTCCAGGTCGGGGAAGGCCCCGATGTCGGCGACCACCCCGAAATGCAGCGTGCCGGCGTAGCTGAGGACGCAGATGGTCAGGCCCAGGTTGGGCGCCAGGGGCAGCAGCGGGTAGGCCTCGAGCAGCCGGGCGCCACCGGCGTAGAGCGGCATCTGGACCCCGGGCACGTTGGAGACCACCATGTTGACCAGCCGCTGCTGGCGCACCGCCACGCGGAGCCCGAGCGAGCGCAGCGGCTGGGGCGCCAGCGAGGCCAGGGACATCAGCCGGTCGGTGGCGCTGGCCTGCCGCCGCACCTTGAGGTCGCCAACTCCTCGCGCGATGGTGCGCAGCCGGACGCCGGGGGCCAGCGGGCCCACCGGGAGGTCGACGAACATCCCCGCCAGGCCGTTGCCCATCGCCGCCGCCTCGGCCTCGCCGCGCCGCGAGACCGGGACCAGGACCCGGCAGGTCACGCCGTGGCCGGGATCGCTGCGATGGGCCAGGAAGCCGTGGATGGCCTCGGCGACGGTCGCCAGCACCACGTCGTTGACGGTGGTACCGAAGGCGTCCTTGACCTCCTTGGCCGCCGCCAGCGGGAGGCGGACCGCGGCGATCCGGCGGCGGGCGCCGACCTCGATGCCGCTGAAGGGCATCCGCGGGGCCAGACGCGAGAGGGACGCCAGCGACCGCGCTCCGCCCAGCTCGGCGCCCATCCCGCGGGCCAGGGCCGCCGGCCGGCGGAGGGCGTCGAGCCCGCTCCGCACCACCCCCACGGTGGCCTCGAAGGTGTCGCGGATGGCGTCGGCCATCAGCGCCGAGCCGGGGGGTGGGGCGGACGTGGCGGCCGGCGTGGCCTCCACGCGCATCCCCCCCTCCGGATCGGCGTCGAGCAGGACCAGGCCGAGCTGCACCGCCGCCAG
>DASZGP010000058.1:0-1798 GCA_035938695.1 Candidatus Dormiibacterota bacterium
CTACGTCTTCCTGCTCCAGGCCCGCAGCATGGCGGCCCAGAGCGGCGGCACCAGCGACGCCTACGGGCGCTTCACCCTGCTGGTCTTCCTGGCCTCGCTGACCAGCTTCCTGGTCGACCTCGGCTTCCGGCCCCTCTTCATCCGTGAGGCGGCGAGGGACCGAGCCCTGCTGACGCCCTACCTCAACCGCATCCTCAGCCTCAAGCTGGTGATGGCGGTGCCCGCCCTGGTCGTCCTGCTGGTGGCCGTGCGCCTGCTCCTGCCGGGATACGAGTACGCGGTCTTCGCGACCCTCGCGCTGCTCCTGGGGGCCAGCTTCTCGAACCAGCTCCGGGCCACCTTCTACGCCACCGGCGCGCTCAACCACGAGTTCGTCTCGACCATCGGGGAGACCCTGGTCCTGCTGGCGGCGACGGTGGCCGTGGCCGTCCTGCGGCTGGACTTCACCTTCTTCCTCTGGGCCTACGCCGTCTCCTACCTCTTCACCATCGTCTACGCGGCGGTGGTGGCGGTGGGGCGCTTCGGTCACCGCTTCCGCTTCGACCTCGACGCCGGCCGGCTCCTGGAGATGGGGCGGGAGAGCCTGCCCTTCGCCCTGACCTACGTCATCAGCACGCTCTACTACCGGGTCGACGGGGTGCTCCTCAACGTCATGGCGCCGAGCGCCGACCGGGTCGGCGTGGTCGGGCTCTACGGCGCGGCCTACAAGTTCCTCGACGCCGCCACCTTCATCCCCCAGGCGCTGATGGACCCGGTCTACCCCGCCCTCAGCCGGCTGGCGCCGCGGGGGACCGGGGCCGCGGGCGAGGGAGGGCGCCTGGAGGGGGCCACCGTCAAGGCCTACAAGATGCTGGCCGTGGCGGCGGTGCCGGTGGCGGTGGTCCTGGTGGTCCTGGCCGACCCCATCATCCGGGTCACCACCGGCGGCGCCGGCTACCTGGGGGCGGTGCCGCTGCTCCAGGTGCTGGCGGTCTCGGTGCTCTTCCTCTTCGTCAACAACACCTTCATCTACACTCTGAACGCGATGGGTCGGCAGCGCGAATCGACCCGCCTCGCGGTGCAGAGCCTGGTTCTCAACGTGGCCCTCAACCTGGTCCTGATACCGCAGCACAGCCGCCTCTTCGGCGGGGCCATGGGGGCCGCCTGGGCCACGGTGCTGACCGAGGTCGGGCTCTTCGTCGGCGGCTGGTTCCTGCTGCGCCGCCACCTCTTCCCGCTGCCCTGGCTGCGCAGCCTGCGCGGGGTGATCCCGGCGGGGGTGCTCTGCGCCCTGGCGATGGGGGCGGTGACCCTGGCCCTGGGCACCGGCATCGCGGCCGACGGGCTGGCCCTGGTCGCCGGCATGGCGGTCTACGCCGGCGGGCTGCTGCTGGCTCACGCGTTCACGCCGGAGGAGCTGGCCCTGGCCCGGGAGACCGCCACGACCATGCTGCGCAGGCGGCGAGCGTGACCACGACCCTGCCGCCACCCACCGACACCGCGCCGTCGCCGGCGGCGGAACCCTCGCCGCCGGCTCGGCGCCACCCGCGGGCGCACTCCATCCAGCCCTGGTTCACCCTGGCCCTGCTGGCCGGCGACGCCGTCTGCGTGGTCGCCGCCCTGCTGCTGGCCTACCAGTACCGGTTCCACATCGACCGCATCCCCATCCCCGGCACCGAGCCGCCCAGCTTCACCCGCTACGTCCAGGCCGTCCCGGTGCTGGTGGCGGTGATGCTGGCGACCCTGGCGGGGACCCGCTCCTACGTCCTGAACCGGGGCCGGGCCTTCGTCGACGAGGCCTACGGGGTGGTGGGCGCGA
>DASZGP010000059.1:0-2792 GCA_035938695.1 Candidatus Dormiibacterota bacterium
AGGAAGAGCGTGCGGTGGCGCACGCTGCCCCAGGCGCAGCTCAGCGCCTCGACCGAGTCGAGCAGGAACAGCGAGGCCAGCTCCCGGGCCGCGTCGGCCCCCTCCAGGTCGCGGCCCAGGTCGTGGCGCAGGCGCACTCCAGCCTCCTTGAACCACGGCGTGGTCAGGAACAGGAAGACGGGGCTGACCGGCGTCAGCGCCACCCCGGCGAGGGCCTCGAAGACTCGCGGGTGGTAGTGCTTCCAGAAGCGCCCGTGCCAGATCTCGTCGCGCAGCCGTGGGTAGCGCCGCGCCAGGCGCACCACCTCGCCGCAGCGCCAGCGCTCGCGCAGCGCCGCGACGGCGGTCATGTGGTGGACCACGTGGTTCACGATCGCGTCGGCGGCGTAGGTCTCCACCAGGCCGAGCCCGACCGCCCGTTGGCCCAGGTCGGTGTCCTCGCCGAAGAGGTCGATCTCGGGGTCGAAGCCGCCGAGCCGGCGCAGAGCCTTCAGCGGGTAGAGGATGTTGCAGGTCGAGAAGCGGTGGGTCAGTCCTTCCGCCTCCATGCTGCGGTCGAAGGCGGACCGGGGTGGGTCGCCGGCGGGGTCGGGTCTGGTCCTGCCCACCACCACGCGATTCTCGGTCGCGGTGGCTCGCAGGGCGGCCAGCCACCCGGGTTCCGGGCGGCAGTCGTCGTCCGTGAAGGCCACCCAGGTTCCCTGGGCCCGGCTCCATCCGGCATTGCGGGCCCGGCCGGGGCCTGAGCGGCGGGGGAGCCGCACGCGCCTCAGCGGCAGCCGGGCCGCCATCTGGTCCAGGACGGCAGCCGTCTCCGGTCCCGAGGCGTCGTCCACCACCAAGACCTCCAGGGGCGGTTGGGTCTGGGCTTCGATCGCCTCCAGGCAGCGCCATAGGAGGGCGGGCCGGTCGCGAGTGGCAAGGACCACGCTGACGTCGGCCACGGCGCCCATCGCTGCTTCGGTCATGTGCGGAATCTAGCCGATGGCGCGAGGCGCCCGGCGCTGTGCCCCGTCGGCTAGCCTTGACCGCGATGCCGTCAGCGCCGGAGTGGCCACCCAGCGAAGGCCACTTTCACGCCCTCGAAGCCCTCGGCCCGGAATGGCACGCGCGGGGCATCATGCCGCCCGCCAGGCTGCGGGCCATCGCCGCCCACCTCGACGGCCCCCCGGCATTCACCGGCGAGACCGGTGCCGGCATCAGCACGCTGTTCTTCAGCAACGCCAGCGCCCGGCATGTCGTGTTCTCCCTGGGGCAGGAGCAGGACGACGACACCATGGCCCGCATCCGCGCCAGCCCGCTGTTCCGTGCCGAGGGCGTCGAGTTCGTGCTTGGCCCCTCCCAGCTGACCCTGCCCGGCCACCGCTTCGACGCCCAGCTCGACCTCTTCCTGATCGACGGCCCCCACGCCTACCCGTTCCCCGAGCTGGAGTACTACCACGTCTACCCCCATCTCCGACCGGGCGCGCTGCTGGTGGTCGACGACGTCCAGATCCCCACCATCCGGCGCTTGTTCGAGGTCCTCCGGGAGGACGACATGTTCGAGCCGGTGGAGGTGGTCAAGACCACCGCGATCCTCCGCCGCACCGGGGCTCCCGCCTTCCCGCCGACCGAGGACAACTGGTGGAGCCAGGCATACAATCGGAGGCGCATCGGCGAGCCGACATCGGCCATCGGGCGCCTGGTCGGTCTCCTCCCCGCTCCGGTCAGGACGCCGATCCGGCGGGTGCGGAAGAGATTCCTGCGGGACTGACGCCCTCCCCGGGCAGCAGCAGGCAGTCGAAGACCGGCCCGTCGAGGTCGGGCGCCGGCCCGGCGGGCGCGTAGCCCAGGTCGGCGAAGGCCCGCATCAGGCCCGCCGCGGACGAGCCGGCCCGGCGCAGCAGGGGATCGTTGATCTCGCAGTAGACCCGGGGCCGGTGTTCCCGCAGGGTCCGCGCCGCGCCCTTCAGGACCTCGGGCTCGAAGCCCTCGACGTCGAGCTTGAGGAAGCGCAGCGGCCGGTCGGAGGGGTTCTGCGCCAGCAGGCTGTCGAGGGCCCAGGTCTGGACCTCGATCGCCCCGGCGGTGCCGACGCCGGCGACCAGCGAGCCGAGCCCGGAATCGCCCTCGGGCGGCAGGCCCAGGTGGGCCCGGCCGTCGGCGGCGCCCAGGCCGCCCTGGAAGAGGCGGAGCTGGTCGATCCGGTTGCGGTCCTTGAGGAACTCCAGGCGCTCGAAGTTGCGCGGCAGCGGCTCGACCGCCCAGACCAGGCCCCCCGGGCCGACCAGGCGGCACAGCGGGGCGGCCATCAGCCCCACGTTGGCCCCCACGTCGACCACCCAGTCGCCGGGTTCGATCAGCGCGGCGATGTGCCGGGGTAGGCGGGGATCGCCGGCGAAGCCCAGCGCGTCGTACTCGTCGTGGAGGTCGGCGACGCGCCGGTAGCCCCACTGGTCGACGTACTCGACTCGGTGGTGCCCGAGGACGGCGCGCACCGTCTTGGCGAACTTCACCTTGCCCTTGGGCGACCTCCGTGAGAGGTAGCCGAGGCAGCGGACCACGGGATCGACGAGGCTGGTCAAGGAGCCCTCCGGAGCAGATGGCTCCTAAGCCTAGCCAGCTCGGGCTTCGACGGTTGCGTGGTATGGCGCTCGCACAGGGAAAATCGGCGGAATCGAACTCGCGTCTGGTACAATTTCGGGAACTTGGAGGCGTCGAAACTTGTCTGAAGCTGCCTCGAAACTGCCTCCAGAGCAGGTCAAGGCGTCGGGTTACGACGCCAAGCAGATCCAGGTCCTGGAGGGGCTGGA
>DASZGP010000060.1:0-2014 GCA_035938695.1 Candidatus Dormiibacterota bacterium
GGAGCGGCTTCGTGGCATGGGGACGGAGGGCCCCTGGGAGGTGGGCGGGCGGCGGCTGAAGCTCACCAACCTCGACAAGGTGTACTGGCCCGAGGACGGCTACACCAAGCGCGACATGGTCGAGCACTACGTCCGCCTCGCCCCGGTGCTGCTCCCCCACCTGCGCGACCGGCCGCTTGGCTTCCAGATCTTCCCCGACGGCATCCACGGCAAGCACTTCTGGCGCAAGCGCATCCCCGACCACGCGCCCGCCTGGATCCGCCGCTGGACCTGGCATGGGGACAAAGAGGTCACCTACGTGGTCGCCGAGGAGGTCGCCACCCTGGCCTGGATCGCCAACAGCGGGGCCATCGACCTCCACCCCTGGCACTCCCGCATCGACGCCCCCGAGCAGCCCGACTGGGCGGTGTTCGACCTCGACCCCTTCGAGCCCGCCACCTTCGACGACGTCCGCGAGGTGGCGCGGCTGGTCAAGGCCGCCCTCGACCACCTGGGGATGCGCGGGCTGCCCAAGACCAGCGGCCAGACCGGGTTGCAGATCTACGTGCCGCTGCGCCGCGGGCCCGACTACGGCGCGGTGCGCGCCTGGGTCGAGGAGGTGGGCCGGGCCATCGGCCAGGTGCTGCCCGACAAGATCAGCTGGGAGTGGTCGGTCGCCAAGCGCACCGGGCGCATCCGCATCGACTACACCCAGAACATCATCGGCAAGACCCTCGCCGCCCCCTACTCGCTGCGGCCCGCGCCCGGGGCCCCGGTGTCGACGCCGATCACCTGGGAGGAGGTCGACGACTCCGGCCTCCGGCCCGACCGCTGGAACATCCGGACCATCCAGGAGCGGCTGGCGACCGCCGGCGACCTCTTCGCCCCTGTCCTCGAGGGCGGCCAGGACCTGCCCGCCGCGGCCCCCACCGCGCGGGGCGGCTGAGTGGCGCGGGTCGACTGCCCCCTCTGCGGCTCCCCGCTGGCCCCCGGCGCCACCCATTGCCCGCGCTGTGACGCCCGCGTCGCCCCGCTGGAGCGGCCCCCCCGCGCCGGCGGCGGGGGCCGCTCCGGGCCGCGCCTCCCCGCCGCGCCGAGCAGTCGCGCCGAGGCGGTGCGCCTCGGAGCCGCCGGGGGCGCGGCGCTGGTGGGCGTGGCCCTGGTCGCGGCCGCCCTCGCCCGGCTCGCCGGCGGCGACGCCGTGGCCGCCCTGGGCAACGCCTCGCTGCTCCTGGGCATGGTGAGCATGGGGATCGCCGCCCTGCTCGGCGGGGTGCGGGTCTCACGCTGGACGGAGTACGGCCGGGGTGAGGAGCGGCTGCGCCGCCGCGCCCGGGGCGAGGCCGGGAGGGGGCGGGGACTGGTGCGGCTCAGCCTGGCCGTCGCCGGCGCTCTGCCGTTCGCCCTCTTCCTGGTGCTCGCGGCCATCCACTAGCCCCCTGCCTCCTCCGGGAAGTCGATACCGGATGACGCGGTCCGGACCGGTCGGCCCATACAATTCCGAGCATGGCGGTCCTGCTCCTCAGCGCGACGATGCAGCCGCTCAACGTCATCAGCAAGCGGCGCCTCCTCATCCTGCTCGGCAAGGAACGGATCGCCCTGCTCGACGACCAGGCCGAGGCCGAGGCGGAGGCCGCATTACGCGAGCGGCGCCTCCCCCAGGGGATCGTCATGGCCCGGCTGCTCCGCGCCGTCCACGTCCCCCGGAGGACGCTCCGCCCCAACCGCCGCAACCTGTTGCTCCGCGACGACATGACCTGCCAGTACTGTGGGGTGGGCGGTCCCGCGTCAGAGCTGACCATCGACCACGTCGTGCCGGTCTCCCGCGGGGGCGCGCCGAGCACCTGGGAGAACCAGGTGGTGGCCTGCCGGCGCTGCAACGGCCGCAAGGCCAACAGCCAGCCCCACGAGGTCGGGCTGCGGCTGCGCCGCCGGCCGGGGCCGCTGACGCAGGAGTTCAGCCACATCCTCTTCCTCCGCCACCCCGAGCTCAAACAGGCCTACGACGCTCTGGTCGCATAGGGGGCAGTTCTCG
>DASZGP010000061.1:0-1592 GCA_035938695.1 Candidatus Dormiibacterota bacterium
GACGCGCACCCCATCGGGACCGGCCTCCAGCCAGAGCGCGCCATGCAGCCCGTGGGCCTCGGCCGCGCTCAGCGCCACCGGCGCGCCGGGGAAGGAGATGGCCTCGCCGACCGCGCCGTTGTGGATGTGGCCCATCAGGGCGTGGTCGAAGCCCAGACCGCGGACCTGCTCGGGGCGGATGCCGACGCAGCCCCACTCCGCCGGCACCGTGGAGAGGTCGACGCCGTGGGCCAACAGCAGGTTGGGCCGGGCCCCGGGTGACAGCCGGGCGAAGGCGGCGAGGGTTTCTTCCTCCATCGTCCGGCCGGTGTAGCCGAAGCTCCAGACCGTCCCGCCGGGCAGCGCCAGCGGGGCGATCGCCGGGGTCACCGAGAGCGTGACGTTGTCCGGCCAGGCCCGGGCGCGGTAGGGCGAGGCCGGGGTCGCCGGGTCGTGGTTGCCGGAGATCACCAGCACCGGGCAGCCGGCGCGCTCCAGATGGCGGCGGAGGAAGGCCACGGTGTCGCTGGTGACGTGCTCCAGCTCGAACTGGTCGCCACCCAGGGTGAGCAGGTCGGGGCGCCGGGCCAGGGCCAGGTCGACGGCCCACGCCAGCGCCTCGCGCAGCATCTGGCGCCGCCGCGAGGACGGCACCCCGGCGTAGCTCTGGCCGGCAAAGGCGCGGTCCAGGTGGAGGTCGGCGACGTGCAGGACGCGCAGCGGCGGAGCCGGAGCGCCGGCCCCGGCCGGCGCCGGGGTGGCCTCCGGGTGGGCGGCGCCTCCGGCGGTCGGGCCGGGATCCTCCGCGCTCACTCCGGGAGCCGCAGCGTGACGCCGGCGGCGCGCTCCATCTCCAGCAGCAGGGCGCTGTAGTCCTGGCGCCCGTGGCCGGCGGCCTGGGCGGCGGCGAAGAGGCGCTCGGCGAGGGCGGCGAAGGGGGCCTCCTGGCCGACCTCGCCGGCCAGGTCCAGGGCCAGCCGCAGGTCCTTCTCCAGGAGGCCGGTCATGAACCCCGGCGCGAACTCCCCGACCAGGGCGCGCCGGGCCAGCTGGCCGGTGAGCTGGATGCTCGACCCGCTGCTGACCGAGATCACCGCCACCAGCACCTCCAGCGGCACCCCGGCCCGCACCCCCAGGACCAGCGCCTCCAGGGTCGCCGCCGAGATCGCTCCCACCAGCAGGTTGTTGGCCAGCTTGACCACCTCGCCGGCGCCCGCCGGCCCGGCGTGGAAGATGCGCTCCGGGTCGCCCATCGCGGCCAGCAGCGGGCGGGCGCGCTCCAGCACCGCCGCCTCGCCGCCGACCATGATCGTCAGGGTCCCGGCCTCGGCCCCGAAGGAGCCGCCGCTGACCGGGGCGTCCAGGAAGTCGATCCCGCGGGCGGCGCAGGCCGCCGCCACCTCCCGGCTGGCCGCCGGGGCGATGGTGCTCATGTCCACGACCAGCAGGCCCGGCGGCGCCCCGGCCAGCACCCCGTCCGCGCCGGCCATGACCGCCCGGACGTCGTCCGAGCTGGTGACGATGGTCACCACCGCGTCGGCCCAGCCGGCCAGCTCGGCCGGGCCGCCGGCCATCGCGATGCCCGCGGCCTCGGCCCGCCCGGCGGTCTCCGC
>DASZGP010000062.1:0-6579 GCA_035938695.1 Candidatus Dormiibacterota bacterium
GTACGCGGAGTACGCGGGGAAGACCAAGCGCCTCCTCCCGTGGGTCGTCTGAGGCTCCCCTCCACCAGGCACCTCTTCCTCGGCACGGTGCTGCTGGCGGCGCTGGCCCGGGCGGTGCAGCCGGTCACCGACCCCGACTACTTCTGGCACCTGCGGGTCGGGCGCTGGATCATCGACCACCGCGCCATCCCCCACACCGACCTCTTCACCTACACCGTCTCGGACCATCGCTTCGTGGCCCACGAGTGGCTCAGCGAGGTGGCCATGGCGGCGCTCACCGGGCTGGCGGGGAGCCCCCACGGACCAGGACCCGCGGCGGCCCCGGAGACCTGGGCGGTGGCGCTGCTCTTCGGGGTGGTGACCTGGGCGGCCTTCGTCCTGCTGCTGGTCACCCCCCGCGACGCCGGCTGGCTGTTCCGGGGCCTGGCGGTGTTCCTGGGGCTGCTGGCGGCGGCGCCGATCCTGGGGCCCCGGACCCAGATGCTGACCTTCTGCTTCAGCGCGCTGGTCCTCTACGTGCTCCGGCGCTGGCGCGAGGACCCACCCCGAGGATCGGGATCCTCGGGGACCCCGGACGGCCGGCATCGCCGGCTCTGGGTCCTGCCGCCGCTGTTCGTGCTCTGGGCCAACACCCACGCCGGGTTCGCCTTCGGGCTGGGGCTGCTGGCGGTGTACCTGGCCGGCGAGGCGCTGGAGCGCTGGTGGGCGCGGCCGGCACAGGCGTCGCGGCCCAGCCTGAAGCCGCTGGCCGCGGTCTGCGGCGCCTGCCTGGCGGCGGTGGCGGTCAACCCCAACTTCCTCGCGATCTATCCCTACGCGCTGGAGACCCAGGCCAGCCCGGCGCAGCAGCAGCTGATCGTGGAGTGGGCCTCGCCCAACTTCCACCTGCCCGAGCTGCGGGCCTTCGAGGTGATGCTGGTGCTGCTCGCCCTGCTGCTCGCCCTGGCCCGCCGCCGGCCCCGTGCCACCGACCTCCTGCTGGCCCTCCTGGGGGTGGGGCTGGCGCTCCAGTCGGTGCGCCACGTGGCCCTCTTCGTGGTGCTGGCGACGCCGCTGCTGGCGGAGGCCGCGCAGGCGGTGTGGGAGGCGCGGCCGGACGGCTGGAAGGTGCGCGAGCCACCGCGACGGCGGGTCCTCGGCTTGGCCAACCTGGCGCTGCTGGCGCTGGTGGCGGCGGTGGTCGGCCTCTACTCCCTGGGCAACCTCCGCGGCGGCCCGGCCCAGCTGCGCCGGGATTTCCCGGTCGCCGCCCTCGACGCCGTCGCCGCCGACCCCCCGCCCGGCCACCTGCTGGACCTCTACGAGTGGGGCGGCTACGCCGTCTACCGCCTCTGGCCCGGACGCCAGGTCTTCATCTACGGCGACGCGGCGGTGATGGGCGACGACTTCCTGCGCCAGTACCAGGCGATCAGCGACATCCACCCCGACTACCGCGCGGTGATCGACCGGTACCAGGTCGAATGGGTGCTGTTCGGCACCAACCAGCCCCTGACCGTGCTGCTCAGCGCCTCGCCGGAATGGGTCGTCCTGCACCAGGACGGGGTGGCCACCGTGCTGGTGCGGCGGGACGCCAGCACCAGCGCCTACCTGCTGGCCCATGGCCGGGGCTGAGGTGGCGGCCACCACCGGGAGGCGGTCCCGCCTGCCGGGCACCCGCGGGCTGGTCGAGGGCGTGCTGCTGATCGCCCTCTTCGGCCTGGCGGTCCAGCCGGTGCAGGACCCCGACTTCTTCTGGCACGTCAGGGTCGGCGACTGGATCGCGGCCCACGGCCGGGTGCCCACCGCCGACCTGTTCAGCTACACCGTCGCCGGCAAGCCCTGGGTGCCGCACGAGTGGCTCAGCGAGCTGACCCTGTCGCTGCTGCTGCGCCATATCGGGCTCCCCTTCCACGGATCGGGACCGGTGGGAGCCCCGGGGCTGGGGGCCATCGTCCTGGGCTTCGGGCTGCTGGTGTTCGCCGGCCTGGTCCTGGTCTACCGCACGGCCCGCGAGGTGCCCTATCCGATCCGGGCGGCGCTGATGCTGCTGGCCGTGGCGGCGGCCAACCCGATCCTCGGCCCGCGCACCCAGATGGTCACCTTCACGCTCTCCGCCGCGCTGCTGCTGCTGCTGCGCCGGTACCGCGAGACCGGCTCGACGCGCTGGCTCTGGGCGGTGCCACCGCTGTTCGTGGTCTGGGCCAACACCCACGCCGGCTTCGCCATCGGGCTGGCGTTCATCGCGGCGCACCTCGTCGGCGAGGCGCTGACCCTCCCCGGGCCGGACGGCCGGGGCCGCGCCCCGCTGCGCCCGCTGGCGCTGACCCTGGCGGCTTCGCTGCTGGCCTGCGCCGCCAACCCCAGCTTCGTGGCCATCTACACCTACCCGCTCCAGACGCTGGGCAACGACGCCCTGCAGCGGCTGGTCGACGAGTGGAAGTCGCCGGACTTCCACCAGGCCCAGTTCCGGGCCTACGAGGCGCTGGCGCTGCTGACCCTGGCCCTGCTGGCGCTCGGCCCCCGCCACCTCAACCCCCTGGCCCGGACCCGCCGGGCCTTCCAGCTCCGGCCCACCGACCTGATCCTGCTCCTGGCGACCTTCGACCTCAGCCTCCACGCGGTGCGCCACATCGTGCTCTTCGTGGTCGTCGCGATGCCGGTGCTGGCGACGCTGCTGGCCGGCGCCCACGACGCCTGGCGCGATCGCCTGCCACGGCTGCGGGAGCCGGCGCGGACGCCGCTGACCGGCGGGATCAATCTGGCGGTGGTCCTCCTCCTGGGCGCGGTCACGGCCGCCGCCACGCTGCCCAAGCTGGCCCAGAGCGTCGACGGCCGGATCCTCCGTGCCACCTTCCCGGTGGCCACCGTCGACCGCCTGGTCGCCGACCCGCCGCCGGGACGCGTCTTCAACGTCTTCGGCTGGGGCGGGTACCTGGTCTACCGGATGCCGGACGAGCGGGTCTACATCTACGGCGAGACCGAGCTGATGGGCAACGACCTGCTCGACGAGTACGCGAGGGTGGTGACGCTGCGGCCGGACTATCTGGCCGTGCTCGACCGCCGGGGAGTGGACTGGGTGATCTACCCCAGCGGGGCGCCGCTGGCGGTGGCGCTGGCCGGGAACCCGGGCTGGGCCGTGGCCATGGACGACGGACAGGCCGTGGTGCTGGTGCGGCGCGGACCCGCGACGCTGGCCTACCTGGCGCGGCACGGCCTTGGCTGACCCGGCGGGACGGCCTCAGCCGGAGGGCGCCGACCGCTGGTTCGTGTGGTCTAGGGGCATCCTGGCCCTGGCCTTGCTGGCCTTCCCCTACCTCGCCCTCTACCTCGCCGCGCCCCCCGGCCAGCACTACACCGGCGTCCTCTTCAACCCCTCGGACAGCTTCCTCTACCTGGCCCAGATGGCCCACGGGCACGGCGGTCAGCTGGGCTTCGTCGACTACTTCACCCACCTCCACGAGCCGCCCCTGCCGATCTACACGCTCTACAGCGCGACCGGCCTGCTGACCCCCACCGCGATCACCCCGCTGGCCGGCGGGATCGCCTTCCACCTGGCCCGGCTGGGCCTCTGCGGGCTGTTCGTGTGGCAGCTCTGGAAGCTGCTCGGCGAGCTGCTGCCGCGGCGGGCGGCGCGGCGGCTGGCGCTGGTGATGGTGCTCTTCACCGCCGGCGCCGGGCTGTTCCAGATCCTGCTCGGGCTGGCGCGTCCCGGGGAACCGCCCTACGACCTGTTCATCACCGAGAGCTCGACCTTCGCGGGCCTGGTCTTCGCGCCCCACTTCGCGCTGGTCCTGCTGCTCCTGGTGGTCTACCTGCGGGCGCTCTGGCGGGTGGGCACCGGCCGCGGGCCAACCTGGCGGGCGACCCTGGCCGGCGCGGCCGCCGCCCTCCTGCTCTCGACCATCCACCCCGACAAGATCGTGGTGCTGGCAGTCACCTCGGCGCTCTTCCTGCTCCACGCCATGCTCTGGGGCGGGGCCCGGCGGCGGCGCCGGGTGGCGATCACCCAGGGCGCGCTGATGCTGGCCGGCGGGCTGCCCTACTTCGCCTACTCCTTCAGCCTGGTCCTCGAGGACCCGCAGATCGCCCAGCTGCTCCGCCAGGGGCTGAACCACGAATCGGTGCCGGACCCGCTGGTGTACTACCTCTTCGGCTTCGGCATCCCCGGGCTGCTGGCGCTGACCGGCCTGCCCCGGTTCCTGCGCGACCTGCCCCGGCGGGAGGCCGGCGAGGTCCTCCTCTGGAGCTTCGCGGCCGGCGGCCTGCTCCTGATCGCCGTCCCCTACCACGACGTCGGGCACCGCGGCGAGGGGCTGCAGCTCGCGCTGGCGGCGCTGGCGGCGCGGACCCTGGTCCGCGACAGCCTGCCCCGGCTCTGGCGCTCGCGGGCCTTCGCCGCCGCCGTCCGCCGCCACCCCCTGGGCTACGGCCGCCGGCGCCTGCGGCTGCTCAGCCTCAACCTGGTGGTCATCCTCAGCGCCCCCAGCGTGCTGGCGCTCAGCCTGGCCTCGGTCCGCGCCGGGCTGGCGATCTCCGACCAGGTCTACGTCGGCGCCGCGGACCGCGCCGCCCTGGGCTGGCTGCGGGCCAATGCCGGCCCCCAGGACGTGGTCGCCGGCGACCCCTTCACCGGCCAGTTCGTGGCGGCCTACGGCGGGACTCACGTGGTCTTCGGGCAGCAGGCCTACACCCCCGACTTCACCCGCGAGCTGCTGGCCCTGTCGCGCTTCTTCCGCGGCCTCGACGCGCCCCGCGACTACCTCGCCGCCCGCGGCGTGACCTACCTCTACTGGGGCCCCCGGGAGCGCGGCGACGCGACCTTCGACCCGGCCACCCTGACCTTCCTGGAGCCGGTCTACCGCTCCGGCTCGACCACCCTCTACAGGGTCCGGCCCGCCGCGGCGCCGGCCACCGCCGCCCGGATCGCCGAGCCGGTGGCGCCGGTGCCGCGCGCCTGGTAGAGGATGGCGTCCCCATCGCGCGCCAGCACCGGCCAGCCGGCCAGAGCTCCAGGATCGGCGCCGCCGAGGCCACGCTCGTAGCGCCCCCAGAGCACGTAGTCCAGGCCCAGCCGGGCGGCCCGCCGCCGCAGCGCGGCGGGATCGGTGAGGGCGTAGAAGGCGCGGGCCTCGGCGTCCTTGCGGCCGGCGTCGATGGTCTCGAAGGGGAAGCCGACATAGGTCGTCTGGCGGCTGTAGGCGGGCACGAAGAGTCCGCTCAGATAGGTGTTCATGACCAGCCCGCCGCCCTCCGGACGGATCGCCGCCAGCCGCTCCAGGACGGCGGCGTCGGGGGCCGGGAAGTAGAGGGCCAGGTCGTCGCGATGGCCGAGCACGATGCCCACCGGCTCGACCACCGCCTGGACCCCGGTGAGGCACATCAGGGCGGTGGCGTAGACCACCAGGCGCTGGCGGGCGCGCGGCGTCGCCACGCTTTCCCGGAGGCGCCACAGCCCGGCGGCGGCGAGGATGCCGAAGGGGGCGAAGGAACCGTAGTAGAGGCGGTGCAGCACCGCGGGCAGCCCGGGCAGGTACATCAGCACCGCGCTGACCACCAGCCACGAGGCCAGGAAGGTGAGCGGGCCGCCGCGGTCGCGGCGCAGCGCCGCCCAGGCCGCCAGCGCCGCCAGGGGCAGCATCAGGAGGTGGCCGAAGAGGAGGTAGCTGAGGGGGTCGCCGACGTCGATGTCGTGGGCCGGCGGCCAGTCCGCGAAGACCGGGTTGTGGCCCTTGAGGTAGAGCCCGTAGGCCAGGTACGGCAGCGCCGCCACGGCCCACGCCAGCCAGGTCAGCCCGCGCCCTCGCGACGGGCGCAGGGCCCAGGCCAGGGCTCCCGCCGCGGCCGTCATCGCCGCCAGCTGAGGGTAGGCGGCCGAGGTTGCCAGGACCCAGGCGGCGCCGGCCAGCAGGTCGAGCGGCCGGGGGGCGCCCGCGCGGCGGACCCAGAGCAGGGCCAGCCGGACGCCGCCCAGGCAGGCCAGCAGGACGTGCGGCGCCAGCTCCAGGGTCTGCATCCCGACGGTGCCGCTGACGCCGGTGTCGAGGCTGACGTAGTGGTAGCCGAAGAGGTCCCCGTGGCTGCCGGTGAGCGCCCCGACGCCGCCTCCGAAGACCGCCAGGACGAAGCCCAGCCGGGCCGCCCCACGATCGGCCAGGCAGGCGTGGGCCAGGCTCCAGAGGCTCCAGAGAAGCCAGCCGCCGAGCGCCAGCGAGGCGGCGTGGAGCAGCAGCGGCAGCGGCAGGTGGAGCACCCGGTCGAGCTGCCCCAGGAGGACGTAGGGCAGGTAGATCAGGCTGCCGGGGTGCGGCTCCGAGGTGTAGGGGTCGTGGTACAGCCAGTGCCCGGCCAGGCCCTCGGCGGCCTTGGCGACGTAGGACACCCCGTCTCGGGCCTCCTCCACGAACCCCCCGAAGACCTCGCCGCGGGGGGTTGCGGCCCAGGCCAGCAGCGGCGCCACCAGGCTCAGGCCGAGGAGCGCCGCCCCGGCCAGAATCGGCCCGCGGCCAGGTCCCGGAAGGGCCTCCGCGGCGGTCGGGGGATCGGTGGTGGGCGCGTCGCCCCTCGGCTGCGGCTGCCTCACCATTGCGCTGATGGAGGACA
>DASZGP010000063.1:0-2390 GCA_035938695.1 Candidatus Dormiibacterota bacterium
CCGCCTGAGCGCCCTCTCCCGCCGGGCCCGGCCCCAGCCGGGGAGGGGGCCGGCCTGGGTTAGCGTCCCCGCCATGGCCGAGGCGATCTTCCTCCGCGACGGCGACGGTTTCGTCCCCACCGAGCTGTCGGCCGGCCCCTGGGACCCCGGCAGCCAGCACGGCGGGGCCCCGGCGGCGCAGCTGGCCCGGGCGCTGGAGGCGCTGCCGTCGGAGCAGCCGATGCGGGTGGCGCGGCTGACCGTCGAGCTGCTCCGGCCGGCGCCGATGGCCCGGCTCACGGTCACCGCCGAGGCGGCCCGCCCCGGGCGCCGGGTGCAGCTGCTGACCGCCCGGCTCAGCGCCGGCGAGACCGAGATCGCCCGCGCCACCGCCGTCCGCATCCGCGCCGCCGACGTGCCGTTCCCGGCCGTCGCGGACGAGTCCCCGCCGCCGCCACCCCCGGAGGCCGGCGTCGATCCCCGCAAGGGGCGCTGGTTCGGCTTCGGCGACGCCATGGACATGGTCCTGGTGGCCGGCTCGATCGAGCGCCCCGGCCCGGCCACGGTGTGGTTCCGGCTGCGGGTCCCGATGGTCGAGGGGGAGGAGCCCTCGCCGCTGCAGCGGGTGGTCGCGGCGGCCGACTTCGGCAACGGGATGAGCGCGGTGGCCGACTTCCGCGACGCGCTCTTCATCAACCCCGACCTCTCGGTCTACCTGCACCGGCCGCTGGAGGGGGAGTGGGTGGCGCTCGCGGCGCGGACCTTCGCCGGCCAGGACGGCATCGGCCTGGCCGAGAGCGCCCTCCACGACCGTGGCGGCCGCATCGGGCGCTCGCTGCAGTCGCTGCTGCTCGACCGCCGCTGACCGCGGGCGAGCAGGGCTACCATGAGCCCGATGGGCGCGAACGGCTCCGCGGGCGGCGGCACGGACCGCGCCGGCTGGAGCCGGCTGGAGCCCGCGGTGCGGGTGCTGGTCTACCTGCTGATCGCCCTCACCCTGGTCCTGATCTACCACTTCGCCGACTACCTGGTCAGCCGGATCTTCAACATCGCGGTGCTGTTCGTCTTCGGCGCGATCATCGCCCTGCTGCTCAACCCGCTGGTCGACAGCATCGAGGCGCTGCCGCCCTTCCGCGGCCGCCGCGGCCTCTCCGCCCTGGCCCTGGGGCTGCTGCTGATCGCCGCCCTGGCGGCGGTCGTGGCCCTGATCGTGCCCGAGCTGGTCAGCCAGGCGTCGGCCTTCGGCAACCAGCTCCCCGACCTGCTGCAGCGCGCCCAGGACGCCGTCAACGGCACCCAGGGTGCCATCGACCGCACCGGGCTCGGCCTCCACCTGACCATCCCCAAGGGCCTCGACAGCCTGACCGGCTCGGTCGTCGGCTCGGCGGTCCAGGTGATCAGCGGGGCGGTGGCCGCGGTGATCAACGTCCTCCTGGTGACCGTGATCTCGATCTACCTGATGATCGAGGGCAAGCAGCTGGTGGTGGCCACCCGCAAGCTCTTCCCGGCCGAGCGCGAGCAGTTCTTCGACTTCATGGTGGTGGCCACCGGCTCGACCATCGCGGCCTACGTCAGGGGCCAGCTCGTGATGGCCCTGGTGATGGGGGTGTACACCGGCGTGGCGATGTCCCTGCTGGGGGTCCACTACGCCGTCGTCCTGGGGGTGGCGGCGTTCTTCCTGGAGTTCCTGCCGCTGATCGGGGCCCCGGTGGCGATGGCCCTGGCGGTGCTGGTGGCGCTCTTCCAGGGACCGGTGGTGGCGGTCCTGGCGGCCGCCGCTGGGCTCGGCGGGCACGCCATCGAGGCGTACATCATCGGGCCCCGGGTCACCGGCCACGCCACCCGGCTCCACCCCCTGGCGGCGATGGCCGCGCTGCTGATCGGGGCCGAGGTCGGCGGCGTCCTGGGGGCGCTCTTCGCGGTGCCGCTGGCGGGCATCGTCAACGTCTTCCTGGGAGCCCTGTACCGCGGCCGCCGGGGCGAGGAGGCCTTCGTCATCCCGGATGGTGGCGACGTCCACGACCAGCTGCCCCGGCTGGGCGACGAGATCACCAACGCGGTGGCCGAGGACGAGGCTCAGGCGGCGGAGGTCGAGGTCGAGGTGGCCGTGGTCACGGCCCCGGCCAGGCGGCGGCGGACGCCCAAGCCGGCGGCTAGCGCTTCACGAAGCGCACCCGCCGTTGCCGGCGGAAGGTCGAGCCCGCCCTCGGCACCACGCTGAGGGAACCGTCACCCTCCAGCACCACCAGGCTGGTCTCCTCGACCGAGCTCAGGCCGTGCTCGCGCAGGGCTGCCGCGGCCTCCTCGTCGTCGATTCCCTGGCGCTTCAGCTCGTCCGCCAGCCAGCGCCCGTCCTGGCCCACCACCACCCCGCGCAGCTCGACCAGGCGGGCGAAGGCGGGGAAGTAAGC
>DASZGP010000064.1:0-1940 GCA_035938695.1 Candidatus Dormiibacterota bacterium
CGAAGAGGGTGACCTTGCGCCGGTCGCGGTAGGCGCTGAAGACCCCGAAGGAGTAGCGCATCTCCTTGAGCGCGGCGTTGATCAGCTTGCGGTCGAGCCGCCCGATCGGCGCCGTGGCCATCCGCATCGCGGTCACCAGCATCTCGAAGGTCAGCCGGGGATCGGTGGCGCCGACCTCCTCGACCAGGGCCGTCAGGCGGGCGTCGAGGGCCGGGTCGCCGGTGCCGTAGGGCCGCCGTGCCACGCCCCGCGGGGGGGCCGGCTCGAGCGGCTCGACGCCGGGCGGCGCGGTCGGCTCCGGCCCGGGACCCGCCTTGCCGCCGCCTTCCGCCATCAGGCCAATTGTGGCGCCTAGAGATGGCCCTCGAAGGCCCGGTACTCGGCCACCCGGGCGTCCAGGTCGGCCCGTCCCAGGCCGGCCAGCCCGGCGACCCCGGGGGCCGAGATCGCGAACGACGCCGCCACCAGGCCCCACTCCAGCGCCTCCCGCAGCGCGTGGTGGGAGAGGTCGCCGATCTCGATCAGCCGGCCCATGAAGGCGCCGGCCAGGGCGTCGCCGGCGCCGGTGGGGTCGACCACGTGGACCGGGAAGGCGCGCAGGCGGTCGTGGCGCTCGCGGGTCCAGAGCAGCACGCCCTGGGCGCCGCGCTTGGCGATCACCGCCTGGATCGGGTAGTCGTTGAGGGCCATCGCGGCGGCCATCGCCAGCCCCCGGACCCGCATCAGGGCCTCCAGCTCGGACCCCGTGAGGACCAGGAAACGGAGCCGGCGGACCATCCGCTCGACCACCGCCCGCTGGTCGCGGATGAAGACGTCCATGCTGTCGCCGCCGATCAGGGCCCCCTCCGGCGCCCGTTCCGCCACCTGGAGCTGGATCTCGGGGTGGCAGCTGGCCAGGAAGACCCCCCGGGGCCAGGCCTCGGGACGGTCGGCGACCGGACGGTATCCGCCGTAGGCCCCGTCGAAGCGCTTCAGCGTGGTGGCGTCGCCGTCGACCGTGTCGCGCCGGGCCCGCCAGGCGGCGGTGGGGCCGGGGGCGACCGTCAGGCGGGAGAGATCGGCGAAGGCCAGGGTGGAGCGCAGCTCGGCCTCCCGGTCGGTGCCCACGGCGCCGACCACCGCGACCGGGCCGAAGTGCCGGGAGGCGAGGGCGAAGTAGGTCGCCGAGCCGCCCAGCTCGCCGTCCAGCTCGACGCCCGGCGCCTGGACGTAGTCCCGGGTGATCGAGCCGACCACCAGGGTCCCGGGCCGGTCGTTGGTGCGCCGGGCGCTGTAGGCGTGGTCGGCGGCGCGCAGGCCGGCGCCGTCAGCCCCGGGCTCGCCTCCGCTCGATCCGCTCTCCACCACCGTCACGGCCGTCGGGCCGTATTATCTGCCGGCCTAGCTGCGGTAGCAGAGCGACTTCCAGCCGCCGCTGGTGTTGACCACGTGGACCGGCTTGGTCACCACCATCTCCCGGGACCGCTGCCGGATCCGGTAGTCGACCAGCAGCTCGGCCACCTGGCGGTAGGTCTTCTTGGTCTCCTGGTCGGTCCAGACCGCCAGGATGCGGACCTCGCGGACCTTGGAGCCCAGGAGCCCCCGCCCCGGCTGGCGCACCTGCATCTCCTGGCGGAAGCTGTCGCGGCCCTTCCAGGAGGCCTGCGAGTCGGGTGTCAGCAGCTCCCAGGCGGTGTCGAAGCGGCCGGTGCTGATCAGGCCGGTGAAGAGCTCCTCGCAGCGGGCCGGGTCGGTCACCGTGGTCTCGGTCACGATCGGCTCGACGTTGACCACCGCCGGCGCCTGCTTCACCCCACGAAGCAGGCTTCCTGGGGACCCCTCGTCGGCCGCCGCCGCGGTGCCCGGGATGGAGGTCGAGGTGAAGCGCGCGAACTCCCGCGTGCTGTGCGTGCTGAAGACGTTGAGCAGGGCATCCCAGGCCCGGACGGAGAAGCCTCGCA
>DASZGP010000065.1:0-5592 GCA_035938695.1 Candidatus Dormiibacterota bacterium
CACGACGGCCCCGACTACGACGTCGCGCGGGACTTCGGCCGGCGCATCGTGGAGCGCGGCTGGATGGTGATCACCGGCGCCGGCCCCGGCATCATGCGCGCCGGCCACGAGGGCGCGGGGCAGGAGAGCAGCTTCGGGGTCAACATCGTGCTGCCCTTCGAGAACGCGCCCAACGAGTTCATCGCCGACGACCCCAAGCTGATCAACTTCAAGTACTTCTTCACCCGCAAGCTGATGTTCATCAAGGAGGCCGACGCCTTCGCCCTCTTTCCCGGCGGCTTCGGCACCCTGGACGAGCTGTTCGAGCTGCTGGTGCTGCTGCAGACCGGCAAGAGCGACCTCCACCCGATCGTGCTGCTGGAGCGCCCCGGCGGCGATTTCTGGCCGGGCATCGAACGGATGATGCGCGACACCCTGGGGGCGCGCGGGTTGATCGACGACGACGACCTCGGCTTCTACCACGTCGCCGCCGACGTCGAGGACGCGGTGGACCACATCGAACGCTTCTACCGCGTCTACCACTCGCAGCGCTACGTCGGCGACAAGCTGATCCTGCGCCTGACCTCGATGCCCGACGGCGCCACCGTCGCCGCGCTCAACCAGGAGTTCGCCGATGTCCTGCGCGGGCCGATCGTGCCGGCCACCGCCAGCGAGGCCGAGGTGCGCGACGGCGACGTGCCGGACCTGCCGCGCCTCTCGGCGCCGTTCGACCGGATGCACTACGCGCGGCTGCGCCAGCTGGTGGACCGGCTGAACAATTCACCCCGCGCGGCGACAAGCGCCGCAGAGCGGGCATGACCTCGCGCGGTGATCAGCGGGCATGATTGCGCGCGGCGACGAGCGCCGCGGAGCGGGGATGACCGCGCGATGGGCGCGGGCTCAGCCGCCCAGGTGCACCCCCGGCAGCGACGACACCAGCAGCAGCACGGTGAGCGCGATGATCCCGGCGATGGTGGCTCCGCCGAAGATGTTGGCGAACCGTCCGTTGGCGTAGCGTCCCAGCAGCCGGCGGTCGTTGACCAGCACGAACATGAAGACCAGGATCGCCGGCAGGATGATGCCGTCGACGTCCTGGCTGAGGATGGTGATCGCCGCCAGCGGCACGCCGGGCACCAGGATGGTCAGCGCGCCGACGACGATCAGGCCGGTGAAGATGACGAAGAACGCCGGCGCCTCGCGCACCGTGCGGCCGACGCCGCGCTCCCAGCCGAAGGCCTCGGTCACCGCGTAGGCGGTCGACAGCGGCAGCACCGAGGCGGCCAGCAGCGACGCGCCGACCAGCCCCACGACGAACAGCAGCTTGGCGAACTGGCCGGCGACCGGCACCAGCCCCTGCGCCGCGTCCCTGGCGTCGTTGATGTTGGTGTGCCCGGTGGCATGGAGCGTCGCGGCGGTGGCCACGATGATGAAGAAGGCGATCACGTCGGTGATCACCGAGCCGATGAAGACGTCGGCGCGCTCGTACTGGATCTCCTCCGCGCGCAGCCCCTTGTCGACCACCGAGCTCTGCAGGTAGAACTGCATCCAGGGGGTGATCGTGGTGCCCACCAGGGCCACCGAGAGCAGCAGGTAGTCGAAGCTCAGGCTGACGTGCGGCGCGACGCTGTGCTGGAGCACCTCGGCCCACGGCGGGTGCACGATGACGCCGGACGCGATATAGGTGAAATACACCACGCTGAGCGCCAGGAAGATCTTCTCCACCACCGCGTAGCTGCCGCGCAGGACCAGGAACCAGACCACGATCGCCGCCAGCGGCACGGTGATGTAGCGGCTGATGTTGAAGGCGTCGCCGGCCAGCGCGATGCCGGCGAACTCCGCCACCGCGGTGGCCACGTTGGCGATGATCAGCAGCACCATCGCCAGCACCGTCACCGGCACCCCGAAGCGCTCCCGGATGAGGTCGGCCAGGCCCTTGCCGGTGACCACTCCCAGCCGCGCGTTGAACTCCTGGACCACGGCCAGGGCGATGGTCGTGATGGCCAGCAGCCAGATCATGTCGTAGCCGTACCTGGCGCCGGCCTGGGCGTAGGTGAAGATGCCGCCGGCGTCGTTGTCGGCGGTGGAGGTGATCAGGCCGGGGCCGAGGATGCCGAGGAAGACGATGACCTGCGTGCGCCGCCGGCCCAACCTGCGCAGGAACGAGAGCCGCACTACCCGAAGACCCGCGGCAGGCGGCGCTTCAAGCCGCCCGACAGCACGGTGTCCATGACGTCGTCGACGGTGACGATGCCCTCCAGGTGGCCGTCGACGTCGACCACCGGCGCGGCCAGCAGGTTGTACTTGCGCATCACCTCGGCGACCTCGCCGTGCGACGCGTCGAGCGGCACGCTGACGACCTTGGAGATCATGATGCCGGCGATCGGCGTCTCCGGCCGGGCGACGATCAGGTCGCGCAGCGAGAGCACCCCGAGCAGGTTCTCGTGGTGGTCGACGACGTAGACGTAGTAGATCTGCTCGGCCTCCGGCTCCAGCTCGCGGAGACGGTCGATGGCCTCGGCGGCGGTGAGGTCGCTGGTCACGGTGACGTACTCGGTGGTCATCAGGCCACCGGCGGTGTCCTCCTCGTAGGCCAGCAGCTCCTCGACGTGCTCCGCCTCCTCGTCCTCCATCTTCTCCAGCAGCGCGCGCTGGCGCTCCTCGGGGAGGTCGTCGAGGAGGTCGGCGGCCTCGTCGGGGCCCATCTCCTCGAGGATGTCGGCGATCCGCTCGTCGTCCATCCGCTCCAGGATCTCGGCCTGGTCCTCCGGCCGCATCTCCTCCAGGGCGTCGGCGGCGGTCTCGTCGTCGAGCGCGCTGAAGAGCGCCTGCCGCTCCGGCGCGCTGAGGCGGTTGACGACCTCCGCGATATCCGCCGGGTGCATCCGGGCCAGCTTCTCGTGGGAGATGCGCAGGCGCACCGAGGACTGGTCGGAGTGCACCGGATCGACGGCGTCCCAGCTGATCAGGCGCTGGGGCCAGTTGTGGCGCGCCATCAGCGCCAGGCCGCGGCCGAGGTCCTCCAGGCCCATGCGCCGGAGCAGGCCACGGCCGCCGATGTCGACGCCGACCACCAGCAGCGACCCGCCCACCGGCGAGAGCTGGAGGTCGTTGACCCGCACCACCCGGTGGCCGTCGGTATCGACGATCTGCTTGTCGAGGATGTCGCGCGCCAGCCAGATCTCGTCCTCCGGCGGGTCGGTCACCCGGAGGTCGGCCTTGGCCACCTTGAGGGCCAGCTCCTTGGCCTCGAAGGAGCGCACCTCGGTCCAGCTGAAGGCGCGCTTGGAACGCCCCCGCAGGACGACCTGGCGCACGATCGGGAAGGGCTCGGTGATGTGCACGATCAGGTCGGCCACACGGCCGATGGGAAGCTGACGGCTGTCGACGATCTCCGCGCGGAGGAAGTCGCTGAGGAAGATCATTGGCGGCACCAGTTGGGGTCCTCGACCGGGGAAGACCCGCTCACGCCAAGATCGCTGATCCTGGATGCGCTCTAGATCTTCCCCGACCGCTCTCGGTCAATCATTGGCGGAGCCATGGTAACACCGCCGCACTCAGGAACGCTCCGCCTCGGCCGCGGCCTTGAGCCCACCGAGGATGGCGGGGAAGGCGTCGGCCACGCGCTCGCCCATCATCATGTTGAAGAGTCCCTTGAGCGGCCCCCGGATGGAGAGCGACTGGGTGATGCTGGAGGCGTCGCCGGCGCCCTCGATGGAGCAGGTGAAGGCGAAGCGGTGCCCGGGGATGGCGGTGCTGACCAGGGTGAAGGCCCGGCCCGGCTCCACCGACTCGATGCTGATCTGGTGCTCGCCACCGGACCTGGTCCGCATCGTCCCGCTCGCCCCGTCGGCCATCGGGCCGTCGAGCTGGCAGGTCTCGACGTCGGGGTTCCACTGTCCCCAGGTCTGGGGGTCGGACCACAGCTTCCAGATCGCTTCCGGCGTGGCGGTGGTGGTCAGGGTGCGTGAGTGGCTGGCCATTGGGGTCCTCCCGTGGGGGATGTCGCAGGGAGCATTGTGCCGGAGTTGTCAGCGGCGCTGCGCGTAGCGGCCCTTCCGGGCCCGGCCCAGGATCAGCGGCGACGGCGGCATCGGGACGCCCAGGGGGCGATTGCTGGTGCGCCGCATCCAGACCACGTCGAAGCCGGCGGCGGCGATCGCGGCGGCGGTGTCACGGGAGCAGTGGCAGCCGCCGGCGAGGTGGGGCCAGAAGGTCGCGTCACAGGCCCGCTGGAGCAGGCGGCCGACCGGGTTGCGGGCGGCGACGTGCTCGTAGAAGCGCAGCTCGCCGCCGGGCCGCAGGACCCGGTGCAGCTCGGCCAGGGCCGTCTCCTGGTCGGCCACGGTGCAGAGGACCAGGCAGGCCACGGCGGCGTCGAAGCTGGCGTCGGCGAAGGGCAGCTCCTCGGCGACGCCGTCGAGCACGGTGACCGGCACCGGCGCGTGGTGGGCGGCCTCCCGGGCCCGCCCGCGCAGGTAACGCTCGGGCTCGACCGCGACCACCTCGCTGACCGTCGAGGGGTAGAGCCTGAAGTTGACGCCGCTGCCGGCGCCGATCTCCAGCACCCGTCCGGAGACGTCCGTCAGCATGTCGCGGCGGTCGCGCGACTCCAGCCCGGCCAGGAGATCACCGCCCAGCGCGAAGGCCCGCGCGAACACCGGATGGCTGACACGCCGGGGAACCTGGGCCACGAAAATACCCCCTGTCGCTTGGACGCCGTCGCGGCGGACGATAATCGGATGGTGAACGGCGGGCCCCCGCTTGTCGACCGCTTCGGCCGGATCGCCGACGACCTGAGGCTGTCGGTCACCGACCGCTGCAACTTCCGCTGCGTCTACTGCATGCCGGCCGAGGGGCTGCGCTGGCTGCCCCGCGAGGAGGTCCTGACCTTCGAGGAGCAGCTCCGCCTGGTGCGGCTGTTCGCCGCCCTGGGGGTGCGCACCGTGCGCCTGACCGGCGGCGAGCCGCTGGTCCGCGCCGACCTGCCGGAGCTGGTGGCGATGATCGCCGGCGCCCTCCCCGACGTCGACCTCTCGATGACCACCAACGGCCACCGCCTGGGCGAGCTGGCCGAGCCCCTGGCCCGCGCCGGGCTGCGCCGGGTCAACGTCAGCCTGGACTCGCTTCAGGCGGCGCGCTTCCACCGCGTCACCCGCCGCGACGACCTGCCCCGGGTGCTGGAGGGGCTCGCGGCCGCCGACGCCGCCGGGCTGCGCCCGCTCAAGATCAACGCCGTGATGGTCCGGGGGGTCAACGACGACGAGGCGGTGGACTTCGCGGCGCTGGCCCGGGCCCGTGACTGGCACGTGCGCTTCATCGAGTACATGCCGCTCGACGCCGGCCACGAGTGGACCCGGGAGCAGGTGGTGCCCTCGGAGGAGCTGCTGGCCCGGATCGACGCCGCCTACCCGGTGCGCCGCGCCGACGAGGACGGCCCCGAGCCGGCGGTCCGCTACCTGTTCGCCGACGGCGCCCCCGGCAGCGTGGGTTTCATCGCGTCGGTCTCCGAGCCCTTCTGCGGGTCCTGCAACCGGCTCCGCCTGACCGCCGACGGCCACTTCCGCACCTGCCTCTTCGCCCTCGACGAGGTCGACCTCCGCGGCCCCCTGCGGG
>DASZGP010000066.1:0-6175 GCA_035938695.1 Candidatus Dormiibacterota bacterium
CGTTGATCACGGTGGTCGTCAGCCAGCCCAGGCTGAGCCCGATCGCCCCTCCCACCATGCCGATCGCGATGGCCTCGGCGACGTACTCGGTGAGGATGTGGCGGGTCCGGGCCCCGATCGCCTTCTTGAGCCCGATCTCGCGGTAGCGCTCGGTCACCGACATCAGCATGGTGTTGATCACCGAGAGGCCGCCCACGATCAGGGCCAGCAGGGCCGAGCCGGTGGTGATCGCGCTGAAGATCGCCGAGAACGACTGGAAGGCCTTGACCACCTCGCTGGGCGGGATCGCCTTGAGCCCCGGCACCTGCTTGTTGATCCGGCCGGCGAGGTCGTCGAGATTGACCCCGGGCTTGCCGTAGACGTCGATGCCGCCGACCAGCTGGGTCGCGTCGACCTGGCCCCGGAGGGCCGGCGGCAGGCTGTCGCCCAGGGCTCTCTGGCCGTCGTGGAGGGTGACGTAGGCGAAGTTGTCGGGGGCCGTCAGCGTCTTGTCGAGGATGCCGACGACCCGGAACTGGTGGTTGATGAAGTCCGCCCGGGCGACCTTGGGCGGGACCGGCAGGGCGACGGTGTCGCCCAGCCCCTTGCCGACGACCTTGGCGATGTCGGCGCCCAGCACGACCTCGCCGTCGGCGAGGGTCTCGGGGCCCCGGCCCAGCTTGGCGGTGAGCTTGAACTTCTCGTAGGCGAAGGCCCCGGGCTCGGTGGAGACGATCTCCGGCGGCACCCCGGTGCTGAACCCCGGGCCGTCGCCCTGGGCCGCCGCGCCGGCGCTGGGGAAGGCCGCCGCCACGCCGTCGACCTGCTTGACCTGGTCGAGCAGGCTGAGCTTGAGCAGGCCGCCGCCGCCGAAGCCGTTGGCGCTGGAGTCGGAGACGCTGACGTGGTCCGAGAAGTACTGGATCCCGCCCTCCAGGAGCTTGTTGTTCTTCTCCGCCAGGGCGCCCAGGGTCGACAGCGCGAGCACCCCGATGGCGATCCCACCGATGGTCAGGCCGTTGCGCAGCTTGCGGCGCGTCAGGTTGCGGAGCAGCTCCAGCAGGGTTCCCACGGAGCCTCCTAGCCTACATCGCCTACACTCGCCTCGCTGTGATGACCTGGCGGCGGCAGAAGCGTGAGGCCCCCTCGGTCGAGAACCATCCCTGGTTCCACTCGATCGACCTCGGCGGGGGCCGGATGACGGCCGGCGTCAAGTCCGCGGCCCGGCTCCAGGAGGAGCTCGACCGGCTCGAGCTGCCCGACCTGCGCAACCGCACCGTGCTCGACGTCGGGGCCTGGGACGGCTGGTTCTCGTTCGCGGCCGAGCGCGGCGGCGCACGCCGGGTGGTGGCCCTGGACGAGTACGCCTGGGCCGTCGACCACCGGGCCCACCGGGAGTACATCGAGGCCAGCGCCCGACGCCGCCGGCGGCCGCGACCGCCGGAGGAGGTGCCCGCCATCTGGCGGCCGGGCGAGCTGCCCGGGAGGATCGGTTTCGACCACGCCCGGGCCACCCTGGAGAGCCACGTCGAGCCGGTGGTGGGCGACTTCATGACCATGGACCTGGCGCCCTTGGGGCGCTTCGACGTGGTCTTCTTCCTGGGCGTGCTGTACCACCTCAAGGACCCCTTCCTGGCGCTGCGCCGGCTCTGCGAGGTGACCGGCGGGGTGGCGGTGATCGAGACCGCCTGCGTGGTCGTCCCGGGCCGCGAACACCACCCGCTCTGGGAGTTCTTCGAGGGCGCCGAGCTGGACGGCGACCCCAGCAACTGGTGGGCCCCCAACGCCGCCGGCCTGCTCGCCGCCTGCCGGGCGGCGGGCTTCTCGCGGGTCCAGCCCCGGGCCACCCCGGCCGTCGACGACCCTCCCAACCCCGGCTACGAATGGCACTACGGCCGGGCGGTGATCCATGCCTGGCGCTGACCGGTCGAACGGCTGAGCCAGGCGGCCCGACCTCCCGGGGTCAGACCTCGGTCAGCAGCAGGTCGTCGTAGGTCTCGCGGCGGCGGATCAGGCGGGCCTCGCCGCCGCCGACCATCACCACCGCCGGGCGCACGTTGTAGTTGTAGTTGCTGGCCATCGCCAGGCAGTAGGCGCCGCTGGCCGGGATCGCCAGGACGTCGCCGGTCTCCACCCGGGGCAGCCGGGCGTCGCGGATCAGGATGTCGGTCGACTCGCAGTAGCGGCCGGCGATGGTCACCGTGGTGTCCGGCTCGGCGTCGGGCGCGGCGGCCTTGAAGGCTTCGTAGACCGCGCCGTAGAGCTTGGGCCGGATGTTGTCGCCCATGCCGCCGTCGACCGCGACGTAGGTCCGCACCCCGGGGATCTCCTTGATCGCGCCGACGGTGTAAAGGGCGACGCCGGCCGGCCCGGCGATGGCCCGTCCCGGCTCGACCAGCAGGCGGGGGAGGGGCAGGCCGCGGGCGGCGCAGCCCTCGGCCACGGCGGCCGCCACGATGCGCACGAAGTCGGCCGGCCGGGGCGGGTCGTCGGCGCGGGTGTAGGCGATCCCCACCCCCCCGCCGACGCTCAGCTCGCGGGCGGTGAAGCCCAGCCGGTGGCGCGCCTGGACCAGGAAGTCGAGGATCCGCTCGATCGCCGCCGGGTAGCTGGAGAGGTCGAAGATCTGGCTGCCGATGTGGGCATGGACCCCCTGGACGTCGGCGTTGGCGACGCCCAGCAGGCGCTCCAGCGTGGCCAGCGCCTGGCCGGTCTCGACCGGGAAGCCGAACTTGGAGTCGAGCTGGCCGGTGGAGATGTAGGAATGGGTGTCGGGCTTGATCCCCGGGCTGACCCGCAGCGTGGCCCGCACCGGGTGGTCGACGGCCAGGCGGGCCAGCAGGTCGATCTCCAGCTCGGAGTCCACCACCAGGGCCCCGATGCCCAGGCGGGCCGCCAGCCCGACCTCCTCGGCCGACTTGTTGTTGCCGGGGAAGGAGACCCGCTCCATGGGGAAGCCGGCCCGCTCGGCGAGGTGCAGCTCGCCGCCGCTGACCACGTCCAGCCCGGCGCCCTCCTCGGCCACCAGCCGGGCGATCCGGATGCTCAGGAAGGCCTTGCCGGCGTAGAGCACCAGGCTCTCGCCGGGGTAGGCGGCCCGCAGGCCGTCGCGGAACTCGCGGATGCGGCCGCGCAGGGTGGCCTCGTCGTAGACGTACAGCGGCGTGCCGAACTCGGCGGCCAGCTCCAGCAGGTCGCGGCCGCCGATCTCCATGTGGCCGGCCCGGTTGACGGCATAGGTGTCGGGAAACAGCATTGGCCGAGATTCTAGGCGGGCGCCGATCAGGCGCCCTCCGCGGATGCCCGCACCCGCCGCCCCGCTCCGGCTATCCTCGGCGCCAGCATGGCCGCGCCAGATTCCGCCGACCTCGACGCCGCGCTGCACCGCTACCTCGACCTCCTGCTGGAGCGCAACCTGACCACCAACCTGACCGCGGTGCGCGACCCGGCCGAGGCCTGGCCGCGCCTGATCCTGGGCTCCCTGGCCGTCCTCGACGCCCACCCCTTCGCGGGCGCCGAGCGCATCGCCGACGTGGGCTCCGGCGGCGGCCTCCCCGGCATCCCCCTGGCCCTGGCCCTGCCGGGCTCCCGGGTGACCCTGGTCGAGTCCGACCAGCGCAAGGCCGAGTTCCTCGGCGACGCCGTCGCCGCCCTGGGGCTGGGCGACCGGGTGACGGTGGACGCCCGCCGGGCCGAGGCGGTCGGCCGCGACCGCGACCACCGCGAGGCCTACGAGGTGGCCGTCACCCGGGCCGCCGCCAAGGCGCCGGTGGCGGCCGAGCTCTGCCTTCCCCTGGTTCGGCCGGGCGGCGTCCTGCTGGCCCTGGCCCGCGAGGACGACTGGCGCGCCGCCGCCCGCGCCCTGGGCCAGCTGGGCGGCCGGATGACCGCCTACCGCAGCGGGGTGGTCATCGTGTCCAAGGCGCGTCCCACCCCCGATCCCTATCCCCGCCGGGTGGGCCTGCCGGGGAAGCGGCCGCTGTAGCTCAGGCGATCCAGGCGGGGCGGGCGTTGGCGTCGAGGTCGGCGCCCCAGGTCAACCGCTGCGGCCGGCCGCCGGCGGCGGGGATCTGGTAGAGGTCGAAGCTGCCGCCGTGGGGGGATATGAAGACCAGGCTCCTGCCGTCCGGGGACCAGGCCGGCTGGCGGGCGTCGCCCCAGGTGGTGACCAGCGTGGGGTTGTCGCCGGCCGGGGTGGCGCTGATCGCGACGTCGGACCTGCCGGCCCGGCGGCGGATCGCGGCCAGGCGACCGTCGGGACCGGGGGCGGGGTCCATGACGTCCTGGTCGGTGAAGGTCGAGACCACCCTGGGGCGGGCGGCGGGGAGGGTGACCTGGCCCAGCTCGGCGCGGCCGGCGCGCCACATCACCAGCAGCACCGCGCTGCCGTCCGCGAGGTAGGCGGGGGAGTCGTCACCGCCCGAGCCGTCGGGGGGGAAGCTGACCTGGCGGGGGCGGTAGGGCGAGAAGGGACCCTCCCAGACCGCCTCGTCGGAGTAGGCCGCGCTGCGGTCGCTGATGAAGGCCAGGCGGCGGCCGTCCGGGGAGACCGCCGGCTTGAGGTCGTTGGAGTCCTTGAGCAGGTCGGCGACCGGGTGGGTCAGGGGTGACAGGTTGGCGAAGTCGGCGCCGCCGGTGGCGATCTCGGCATGGCCCTTGCCGATCTGGGCGGCGGCCGTGACCCTGCCGTCGGGGCTGGCCGCGGGGTAGTCCCAGCTCTGGCCGCTCGGGGTCACGGCGCTGATCCGCCCGCCCTTCAGCTTCCAGATCCGTCCCCCCTGGGCGACGTAGATGGTGCCCGGCCAGCGGGCGCCGGGGTAGACGCTGAGCGTCCCGGGCGGCGCCGGGGGGCCGATCAGGGGGACCCCGCTGGGACCGCTGCAGGCGGCCAGCGCGAGCAGGGCCAGCAGCGCGGCGGCCCGGCGGCCGCGTGGCCTGGCGCGGGCGCCGCGCCCTGGCCCGGGGCGCCTCACCAGCCCAGCTCCACCAGCGCGGCGGCGGCCTCGGCGGCCTCGTCCCAGGGCAGCGCCTCGGCGCCGATCAGCATCCGGTCCTCGGCGCCCTTGCCGGCCAGCAGCACGGTGTCTCCGGGCGCGGCGCGGCGGAGCACGGCGCGGATCGCCTCGCGGCGGTCGGGGACGCGCCGGAAGTCGGCCCCCTCGGCCCGGCCGGCGGCGACCGCCCCGGCGGCGATGGCCGCGCTGATGTCGGCGACGCTCTCCTGGCGGGGATCGTCGGTGGTGATCCAGAACTCGTCGGCCAGCCGACCCACCACGTCGCCCATCAGCGGCCGCTTGGTCGCGTCGCGATCGCCGGGGGCGCCGAAGATCGCCAGCAGCCGCCCCGGGGTCAGCGGGCGCAGCTCGCCGAGGACCTGCTCCAACCCGTCCGGGGTGTGGGCGTAGTCGACGACCACCGCGAACGGCTGGCCGCGGTCGATGACCTGCATCCGGCCGCGCAGCCCCCGCGGGGCCCGCAGCCCCGCGGCGGCGCGGTCCAGCGGCAGCCCCAGGGCGTGGCAGACGGCCAGCGCGCAGAGCGCGTTGCGGACGTTGAAGCGGCCGGTCAGCGGCAGCGACACGGGGAGGCGCTGGTCGCCGACCTGAGCGGCGAAGTCGATGCCGCCGATGCGCGGGCGCAGGTCGACGGCGAGGATGTGGGCCGCGGGGCCGCCCCGGCGCGGGCCACCGACGGCCGGCACGCCCGCCGCCCCCTCCAGCCCGTACGTCACCAGCACGTCGACGGCGGCGTCCGCCAGCGGCGCCCAGGCGGGGTCGTCGGCGTTGAACACCACCGCCTTGGGCACCCCGGGCCGGCGCGGCGCCGCCGCCGCCATCGCCGCCAGCCGCAGCTTGACCCGGCGGTACTCCTCCAGGCTGCCGTGGAAGTCGAGGTGCTCGTGGGTCAGGTTGGTGTAGGCCGCGACATCGTAGGCCACGCCCGCCACCCGGCCCAGGGCGATGCCGTGAGAGGTGGTCTCCAGCACCGCCGTCTCCACCCCGGCGTCCGCCAGGCGGCGCATCTGGCGCTGGATCTCGGGCGCCTCCAGGGTGGTCCGGTAGGTCGGGTTGCCCTCGATCTGGTCGAGGCAGCGGAAGTCCAGGCTGGTCATCGCCCCGGCCCGGGCGCCGGCCGCCAGCAGCGCCTCGTGGGTCAGGATGCTGGTCGTGGTCTTGCCGTCGGTGCCGGTGATGCC